>JAGGZX010000047.1 GCA_021161785.1 Candidatus Woesearchaeota archaeon
GTCAGGGTTTGGAGTTTAATGGCACTGTTTTGGTTTTTAAAAATAATGAGATTGTTGGTGTTAAGAGTGTTAGGTTTTACAAGCCTGTTGTTATTGAGGGTAATGATTTTTCAGGTTTTAAGCATGAAGCGTTAGCATTAATGCCTGGTAGCGATGGCAGCATTATAAGGAATAACGAGTTTCATGATGCTTGGAGGTTAAACAGAGAAATCATTGGTGTTAGGTTGTACCCTGGTGTTAGTGATGTTGAGATTTATAATAATAGTTTTAGGATGTTGCCAATAGCTTTTTTAATGGCTAATATTCCTCCTTGGGGTTATTGTCGTGACATAACCTTGCATGACAATGTTGTTACGAAAACATTCACAGCATTCCATGGGAAAATTGAAGATTCTATAATCTACAATGAAGATTATGAAGACAATTTTGCAGGAGCGTTAATACTAGAAGCAAGTAGGAACATTCTCGTTGAAAATTCTAGTTTTAAAAAACCTTTTTTCACAGAATTGTATGAATTATTCACAAAGCAGTATTATGAACAAGTTAAAGACTTGTTTCTAGACCCACCCATGGCTTATTGGGCTGGTCCTTACGTTATTAAATCTTTAGTGCTATTAAGATGTAAAGGCGATCACATCGTGTTTAGAAACAACTATTTTGGAAAGACACCGCCGAGAAGTTTAGGATTAGTTCTGGACACTGCTTTAGGAATAACAGATTTAGAAATAGTTAATAACACTTTTGAAGACATTGGAACGTTTATCCCTGAAGGCTTTGTTCAGAAAGAATTACCTCCTAGTTGTGTGGAAGGGAGCTATACAACAGGTGCAGCTATTTGCTTAGAAAACAGTGACAACGTTCTCATTGAGAACAACACTTTTAAAAACGTTTTAAGCGCTGTTTCTAGCGTAAAAGACGGTTTTTCAGACGCGCTTGGCAATTTTGGAAGTGTGATAATAAAAAACAACAAAATACTTGGTAGGAAAACATTTTCTTGGATAGAGCAAAAGTTTAACACGCATCTAGATTGGTGGGCTTCTAGCACTCAAATTCAAAAGTATGCAACAACAGCTTTTGAAGTTGGCAGCACACATTTAGAAGACATGACAGTGCCTGAAAGACCTGTATTACACAATGCAGCGTTAAAAAACAGTGGAGTATTAATAACCGACAATTTCGTAGAAAATTTTACTACCGGTTTTCGCATAGTGATGAAGTACCTTCCAGAAGACTCTGAAAATTTAGGTTTCAAAATAGTTGTTGTAAAGCAAAACCAATTCTTAAATGTTGATGAGAATGAAATCTCTGTTGATAACTACAAAAAGTTTAACGTGTTAATAACAAATCAAGAATTCGTTAATGGAAAGCAGTGTTTAAAGTATTGGACTAACGAGGTTTTGAATCCTTGGCTAGGGATTGACAAGGCAGGATCAAGACTTTTAATTTTAAACTCTAAATTTCAAACTTGTGGTAATGCGCTGTCTTGCCATAATTGCGGACAAATCTTGGTTTTTAACACAGAATTCTTGAATAACAAGCAAGGTTTGGAATTTATCAAAACTAAGAATCACAAGGTAAGAGCTTCTAAGTTTGAAAACAACAAGATAGCAGTTTTGTTAAAAAACGTTGAGAACGCATTGTTTTTCAGTAACATTTTAAAAAACAATGAGTACGGATTAGTTATTGATAAAACTAAAAAGACAGGATTCAATTACTTAACACTTATAGATAATGATATTCCTATATCGCTAGATTTAGATTCTTATCCAGGCTTACAAAACGATTTTTCAAACACGATAATAGACGAGTCTGGCAGGGTAACAATAATCCAAAACGTTCACAACGCTAACAGTCAAGTTTATGATTTCTCGCGAGAGAAAAATCCTTTATTACTTGTTAAGGAGTCTTCAAACCTAGAAATAAAAGGTTTTAATTCTAGCAACAAACCTTGCATAGTCTTGTTTAACTCTGAAAACATTAACTTGACAAGCATTAATTGTAAAGAACTAATAGTTATTAAAAAGAGTGATGAACAACACACAAAATTTGAGAACAACACTGTCAGGTTTAAAATTTTTGATTCTGACATTTCACAATTAGAAATTAATGGTTTAGACGGAGAAGCTGTAAACACCTCTGTGCATCTTCAAAAAATAAATATCTCCCCAGGTAATACTGTCTGGTTTAAATACCCCGTTAGGTTTAAGGTTACTGATGGCTCTAGACCTATTCAAGACGCGATTGTAAAAATACAGACAGAACATACAGAAATGTACAGTTTAATAACTAACCAGGAAGGTGTCACGAGACAAGTCTTGCTTGAAGGTTTTAAAGCTTTAGGATTGCAAACAAGTCAAGGCGTAATAACAGAAATACAACCCAAACAATACACTGTTCAAGTGTTTATCAATGGAGAGCTAGTTAAAACTTTAAACAAGACATTTATGAAACCTGAAACTCTTGAAATTATTGTCCAACTAACACCCGCCTAGGATTTGGCACAAAGATATATCCAGATTTTAGTTGAATTCTCTTCACGATTTCAAAACTGTTTTCATTAACAACTGCTAATTCTCTGTCTGAAAACACGTACAAGTAATCATTGATGTAGCCTGATCTTAAAGGAGTCCAACCTAGATCAACCATTTTTTTAAGGTTTATCTTTTTATTGTTTAAATCTATGTTGAACAAGTAGTAGTAATTGTTTGCTGGTATTGCTACAATGTTGTGCTTGTCATCCCATAAAAACGCGTGGTGCGTGTTTAAAACATCACTCCAATATGCTTGTAAGTAAAAACTATCCTCTAACAATGGGTTGTAAGGGTTTTCAACATTGAACAATGCTATCTTGACATATCTTCCGTCTTTGCCAACGCCTAGCAACAAGTTTTTTGTTAAAGGATGCAAGTATGACGAGTAACCAGGTATTTCAAGCTTTCCAGCGATTTTCGGGCTTGCAGGGTTTGAAACGTCTATAACTAGTAACGGGTCTACTTGCTTGTAAGTGACAACGTAAGCTTTTTCACCCATAAACCTTACACTGTAAATGCGTTCTTCTGGTTCAAACTTTGTTAGCTCTCCAACTTTTGAAAGCTTTTCGTCTAGTATGAACAAGTTGTTATACCTTTGAGTGCTTGTTGTTAAGAATGCTTGAGTAGTTGTTGCTATCCTGAAATAGTTTTCAAACTCATCCATTGAGAACTGGTTTAACAAGTGTCCTTGAACGTTAGTTGTTGCTTTGATTGCTAAGTCTTTATTGTCAATCTTTACAATGACAGTGCTGTCGCTCAGCTTTAAAGCTTCTTCTTCATGGTTTTCAAAGAATTGTCTTAGCTTGTTCTGGAATTCTTCTTGTTGTTCTAGTGGTAGAGTCATTAAATAGTTTTGGAGTTGCAAGCTGAACTCAAAGATTTTTGCTTGCAAGCTTATGTCATAAGTGTCTAGTTTTAAAACCTTGCTAACAAAGCTTTCAGGAAACACTTCATAACCATACTTCAATGTTAAAAAGTATAAAACCTCGTTCTCGTAACGCTTAACATTGTAAGCAACGTATAAATTGTTTTCTGACATGTAAATGTCTGTTCTCCTGTAATAACTATAACTAGACTGGGCTGGGAATGAAACACTGTCCTTAACAATTCCAGTGTTAGGGTTTAGTTTTAAAACAGTGTAAAAACCGTTAAAACTTGATTGAAAGCTAGGCCTGTAAATTTTGTGGCAAGGAATGATTGCTGTTCCAACAGTGAATGGGCATCGCGTTGGTGTTTGCTTTGTTATCAAATACAAATCATTATTGATTAACCTAGCGCTTATTAGTTGTGAATTGTTGAGTTTTAAAACCCATTTCTGACTTGGTTTTTCAATGTTTGAAACGTCAAAACCTTGCACTTGCTTGTTATTTAAAACGATAATTGTTTCTGTTTCAGGCTTGTAAAACAGTTCTGTTTTACCAAACCCTGGCAACATTGTTGAAGCTCCAATCGTTGAAGCAATGCTCAAATCTTCCACAGGGAATGCTTTGATAACGTTTACCAACCCAGTGTTTGCAAAGAAAGCTTTACCACCTCCTATTTTTAAAATGTCTGGCTCGTCAATGCCAGAAACTTGAACGTTCGTTGTTGAGAAGCGCTCAACGCTTGGCTCTGAAACACCTTGCCTTGAACCTGCTGCAACTTCAAGAAGAGGTGCTCCAACGCTTTCAACACCAGCTTCAAACCTGCCTGTGAAGCCTTGAACGCTTGCCTTGTAACTAGCAACTTGTTCGTTTTGCGCTAGGAATTCTTGGAATTCTTCATTATTGTTAAAAGGCTTGAATTCAGGGTTTTGCATTTGGTTTAATGATTCCAAACTCGTTGCTTGCTCTGAAACTTGAAAGCCTTGCCTTGCGTTATTTGTTTTGAACAAGAACACGACAACAACTATTAACAAGAGCCACAAGAACACTTTAAAAAACTTTAATTCAAACAAGCTTGACTTTTCAACCTTGCTTGCTTTATAACTTGTCTTAACACCAGTTTTTAAACGTTTTTGCATTGCGAAACACCTCCCAAAGCAGTTTAATTATTTGTTAAAAAATTTGAAACCTCACAAACTTTTGATTTTCGCATTTAAAAATTTTTTTAAAAGCGTTTAAAGTTTTAACTCTTTAACATTGCAAAATATTTTAA
>JAGGZX010000085.1 GCA_021161785.1 Candidatus Woesearchaeota archaeon
ATTTAAAACTACTGTGCAGTTTTAACAAAACTTTTTAAAATATAAAAATATTTTAAGACAATATTTAAAAAAGGTTAACAACACACCATTGAAAAAGCATTTAAAAAAGGGGTGAGTTGAAGGGGGATTATGGGTTTGTTCTCTGTTTTTAAGAAAAAGCATGGCAAGGAAAAACAAGTTCTCCCAGGGTTAGAGAGCACGATTCATGAAGAAACGCCTTTGCTTAACCAAGACTTGTTCAAGGAGAGTTCTCCAGAGTTAGAAATTCCTGAGCCTGAAGAAAAACCTTCAAAGCCAGTGCAACCATTGCATGATGAGTTAGAAGAACTAAAAACTATTGAACAGCAATGGCGTGAAACATTAAAGCCTATTCAAAATCAAGAAGAAAAACCTATTGCAAAGCAAGAGCAAGAAGTGACGAAACCTGAACAACAAGCATTTAAAAGTCAAGGAAAAGTTGAAGAAGAATTAAATTTAGGAGTTCCAAAAAAGCAGATAGTTAAACCTCAGGAAAGTGAAGAACAGGTTCAACAAGAAATTCAAGAATTAGTAGGTTTAACAAGTAAGAAACATGTCAAGCAAGGAAAGCAAGTAAAGGTTAAAACTGTTAAGAAGTCAAGCATTGCTAGGGAGAAACCTAAAATAATTAGAACAACAAAGGCAAAGCTTGCAAAGCATGAAAAACTGAGCGTTGTTTTAAACCCTGAAGTTTTGAAAGCCTTAAAACTAGTGAAGCAAGAGCAAGATCAAGCCTTGTCATTGATTAAAGACTTAAAAAACGCTTTGCAAACCTCTAGAAAGCAGTTGAAAAGGAAGGGCAAGGTTAGCAAGAAAGTTTTAAACCTGAAAGAAAAAGTTTTGAAAGCTTTAAACAATGCTGATAAGGATTTGAAAGCAGTAATCACTGGTTTGTCAAAGTTGAAACTGAATGCAAAGCAATGCAAGGGTTTGAACCAGTTAAAAGCTTTGATTTCAAAAATTGCTAGGGATCAAGAGTTAATCGTTAAGCACGTGAAGGATTATTCTAGAACATTGTTAAAGTTAGAGCTTGAAAACCTGTTCAAGGCTTATGAAGCTAGGTGGAAGCAATTGCTAGAGCGAGAAAAGAAGGATTTGCAACAAAAAACGTTGGAATTGCAAACGTTAGAGCAAGAATTAAGCCAGAAAGAGTTAAGCATTGACAAGAAGTTAAGCCTTGTAGAGGAAAAACTATCTGTTTTGAAGAGTAAAGAGAAAGCAATAAAGCATAGAGAGCAAGAATTGCAGAGAGAGCTTCAAGAACTAGCTGACAGGGAGAAAGCGCTTGAAGAGTTAGAAGTGAAAGTTGAAGCAGCTATTGAAAAGCTTGTGAAGCAAGAAGAAACAACGCGGCAGTTGTTAATGCAAGTTGAAAGCTTAGAAGCAACGAATGCTTTGGAAAAAACTGAGCAGTTGTCAGAAACAATTGCAAGTAAAACAAATTTGCAACCAGAAACTGTTAGTAAAAGCGCTAGCGCAACGCCAAGCTCTGTCATAACAATTGACACGTCAGAAGAAGAAAAGATTAACAGCTTGATACAAGCAAAAAGCAAGGCAAGCAATGCTAAACCTAAACCTGTAAAGAAAAACAAGAAGTTAACAATTCCAGACTACAAGCAAAAGCTTAAAGAACTGAAAAAACAAGTGCAGGAAGATCCAGAAACAGTTGTTGAAGAGCTGAAACAATTGCAAGAAAGCATTGAGAAGCAAGCAATGACTAGTAAGGAGAAGCAATTGTTAAAGCAAGAACTGCACGAGCTTTACATTGAAGCAAGGTTGAAAATGCTTGAATAAAGAATTATTTTCCATCAACAATGACAAGGTTTTCTTTTTCATTAACAACCACTTTGCGATCAGAAAATTTTTCTAAAACAAAAGCGTTTGAAAGCAAGTGCTTAGTAATGCTAGAGGTTTTAAACCTTGCTTTAGAGAAAGCAAGGAATGGCAATAGTTGATCTGCAAAGAATTTGTCAACAACGCCTTTTGATTCTTGCAAGAATTGCTTAGCAGCTTCTAAGCCAACAAGTTCTGAACGCTTACCTTTTGCTCCTAAGCTAGAGCCTGAAATTGTTGGGAAAGCAAAGTTTTTTCTAAAGCCTAAAATGCAAATTCCAGAACCAGTGCTTAATCCTTGACTGTAAGAAGTGAAGAATTTAACACTTGCTTCAGGGAACGCTTTGCCTAAAAACTGCTTTGCAGCGCTTGCTTGGCGTTCAGCAACCCTAGCTTTTTTTAAATCCATAGAAGCATGGCTAAACCCCACAATTCTCGTTACAGGTTCAAGCTTTGTAAAGTTTAAATTTAAATTGAAAGCTTGTCGCAAGCTTTTAAACTTTAAAACCACAAAGCCATGACCTTTCGGGTAGTAACCCCTGGTTTTTATCAAAACTTCTGCTTTGCAAACATTGAATTGTTTTAAAAAACCTAAAATTACATGTTCATAAAAATTTATTGGAGGCGCCATAGGCACATCAGTTCCTCCTTTCAAAGTTATGGAGAACTCGCCTTGAGAAAACGCTAGAGCAGGCGTTAACGCTTGCAAAACCAGAACAACACTTCCAGCTGTTGGAATGTTCACATGCAAAGAAGCTTTTTTACCATGGTAAAGGTTAAAGCTTGAACTTGCGGGTTTAAAAACAAGTTCCTCACTACCAATAAAACCTCCTTCAACTTCTGCTCTAACAAGCTTTGCAACAGCTAGCAATGCTTGCAAGTGCTGTTGTTGCAACCCAGGATTCTCCCTCTTGCAACGAATCTTAACCATCTTGAAAGGCTTACCAGTCAAAGCGCTTAAAGCCAAAGCAGTTCTTAACAAGCCGCCACCACCCTCTCCGTGAGAACCGTCAAGGAAGATCATAAAAGAAAAGGTTGACTAGAATGTTTAAAAAGGTTTACGAATTAGAAAACCAAGAAATTAAAAAGCGATTAAATCAAAAAGGGATGTTGAAACGCTTTATTCTTTTAAATGTTTTTCCATATACTTAGTATACTGATTTATCGTTTCATCTATTTTCTTACCTAACTCTATAAATTCGTCAGCTAAAAATTTGTTTTTAGCCTTGATAGCGTCCCTTGCAGCGATACGCGCTCCTAAGTGCATGTAATGAAATAGTTTTAGACGTAGATTGTACAAGTCCTCTCTAGAAGTGCCAGTACGATTCTTTAATGGATCAGGCACGTAATCAGACCTATCCATAGTCACGAATGAGCTCTCATGAGCATAATGATTAAAGTACATAAAAGCATGTCCTAAAAGTGCAAGTGCTTCACTAAGTTTTCCTTTATGTAAAAGGTGATAGAAGCCAAATAAGGTTTTTATAGCAGAATCTTCGCCAAAACTGGCGGTACCTTTCATTATATGCTCAGGGTTGTAAAAAGTGGGGTCTACAAAAACTGTGTAGCTGCCATGTTTACTATAATAAGTAATCTCTTTAAGATCACCTATATCTTCATGGTTATCCTTAGAAATAATTCTAAAACCATCACTAGCTTCTTTTGCTACTTTTCTAAAGTATTCTGTTAATTCTGGTCCTAGGCCAGCAGATTTATTGTCTAGTTCTCTTAATTCTTTTTCAAGTTCTTCAAGGGTTGGCAATTTTTTGTCTTCAGCCTCGGTTTCATCTGCAAGTTTTGTGTCTTTCTTATCTGACATGTTCCCACCTCCTAGTTTTTTACTAATCCTTTAAAAAAAGCTTTTAAAAAGTTTTCGCTTGTTTTGAAAGCTGTCCAAAATATTTATAAACAAGATTTGTTTCCACTTGAAATCAAGGTTCCTTGCTTGTTGCAAAGAACATTTAAAAAGCTATGTCTCAAGCAAGTGCCTAAAGATCTAGCATTGAAATCTAGGCGAAAACACTAAAAATGGAGGTGATAGTATGAACGGGCAGCAACCTGTGCAGCCAATCTTTATTCTAGCAGAAGATGCGAAACGCACACAAGGTAAAGACGCGCAAAGATTGAACATTACAGCAGCCAAGGCAGTTGCTGAAGCTGTGAGGACAACCCTAGGGCCTAAAGGCATGGATAAAATGCTGGTTGACAGCATTGGAGACATTACAGTAACGAATGACGGAGTAACAATCCTTGAGGAAATGGACATCCAACACCCTGCTGCAAAGATGATAGTGGAAGTTGCTAAAACGCAAGAAAACGAGATTGGTGACGGGACAACAACAGCTGTTGTTCTAGCTGGAGAGTTGTTGAAAAAAGCTGAGGAATTACTAGACATGGAAGTGCATCCAACAGTGATTGCTAGAGGTTACAGAAAAGCTGCAGAGGAAGCTAAAAAGGTTTTGGAAAGCATTGCGAAAGACATCACCATTAAAGACGAGGAATTGTTAAAAAACGTTGCAATGACAGCAATGACTGGTAAAGGCGCTGAAGCTGCTAAAGAAGTGCTTGCAAAGCTTGTTGTGAAAGCAATACTACAGGTTGGCGAGTTGAAAGACGGCAAGTTTATATTTAATAAAGATGACATAAAGATTGAGAAAAAAGTGGGTAACAGCATTGAAGACACAGAGCTAATAGAAGGCATTGTCTTGGACAAAGAAAGAGTGCACCCAGCAATGCCTAGAAGCATTGAAAACGCAAAGATAGCGCTCATTGACTCAGCTTTAGAAATCAAAAGCACTGAGATAGACGCTAAGATTAACATCACAGACCCTGAAAAGCTTCAAGGATTCCTAGCAATGGAAGAGAAAATGCTTCGCGACATGGTTGAAAAAATTGCAAAAACAGGTGCAAACGTTGTTTTCTGCCAGAAAGGCATTGACGACATGGCTCAACACTTCTTGAGCAAGAAAGGCATCTTCGCTGTTAGAAGAGTTGCTAAAAGCGACATGGAAAAACTTGCAAGAGCAACAGGTGGCAACATAATAACAAACCTTGACGACCTAACATCTAAAGATTTAGGCAGTGCAAAACTCGTTGAAGAAGTGAAAGTTGGCGATGAAGGCATGATCTTTGTTAGGGGTTGCAAGAACGCTAAGAGCGTTACAATACTTGTTCGCGGAGGTTCTGAACACGTTGTTGATGAAGTGAAGAGAGCTTTAGAAGATGCAATTGGTGACTGCGTTTCAGCTATAAAGTCTGGCAAGATCGTTGGCGGAGCAGGAGCTACAGAGATTGAGATAGCTTTAAAGCTTAACAAGTATGCTGAAAGCTTGAGCGGTCGCGAACAATTAGCTGTTAAAGCGTTTGCAGAAGCAATGGAGATCATTCCAAGAACGCTAGCAGAGAACGCAGGCCTAGACCCTATAGACGTGATAACAGACTTGAAAGCAGCTCACGACAGTGGCAAGGTATGGGCAGGTATTAATGTGTTTAACGGGCAAATCATTGACGCTTTGAAAGAAGGCGTTTTAGAACCTTTAAAGATCAAAACGCAAGCAATAAGCTCTGCCACAGAAGTTGCAGCAATGATCTTGAGAATTGATGATGTAATTATGAGTGGTGGTAAGAAAGAAGACACTGGAAGCAAGTTCGGAGGCGGCAATTACGGCGGAGAGTACTAGAAAGCTAAAATTTTAAATTTTTTTTATTTTATCCCTCTTCATCTCTAAGCTTTTCAACCTGCCAAGAATCACCTTTTTTGAAAACCTTGTAAGTGCCTTTAGCATTTTCTAAAATAGTTTTGCCGTTAACCTTGACAGTTACAGGCATTCTAAAACCAGATTCAACTATGTAAAAACCTTCATGAATCCGTATAACAGGGCCATAAACTTCAACATCATCTTCTAAACCAATAACTGCGTGGATATAGTCACCATTTTTTGAATCAATAACTGCGTAGATATAACCGCTATCATATCCCTCAATCTCCCAGTAACTTCCTCGGTTGTAAACCACATATCGTCCATCACTGCCCTCTAAAACAAACTTGTTGTTAATAATCACTCTGGCAGGAATCTTACGATCTTCAGAAGCCTTAACTAAGTACCAATATTCCTCCTTCTCAACATAGTAACCAGTTGCAAGGATTTTTTCATTAAGATCAAGCAGCAAGTATTCGCCAGGCTTTTCAGTTTTTGCCAGCTCTATAGTTTTAGAACTAACACCATCCCAAAGCCTTATAACACCAGGAAAATCTTTAGAAGCCTGGATCACGTAAGCACCTTTATTCCGCATAGCCGACAAGCCTGTTGCAATAATTTTTTTATTAAAGTCAAACAATAACCGTTCGTTAGGATGTTTGAGTTTTATAATTTCTACAGGTTTAGAACCAAGGCCTTTCCAAAGTTTAACACTGCCAAGAATCTTACCATTACTATTCATAGAAGGCTCAACAGTGTAAACACTGCCTCCCTTCCAAACATATTCGCCGGTTACAATAATCCTTGTATCAATATCAAACAATAATTCTTCACCAGGAGTAGTGACTTTTGCAAGCTCTTCACCCTCAAAGCCATGACCCTCCCAAAGCATTACAACCCCTGGAAAATTTTTAGAAGCCTCAACCTTGTAAGCACCTTCCTTCTTTTCAGGATTCCGGCCTTTTGCAATAATTTTTTTATCAAGGTCATATAACACATACCTACCAGTTTTAAACCCATACCTAACAACTGTAGGCTTTTCCTCGTCACCAACTTTTTTCTTTTCTAAAACTTCTTCCTCGCTAACAACTTCTCTTTCAATAGCTTCCCTTGTTGCGTCTTCAACTTCTTCAAACACATATCCATGCCCTAATGAAAAATCACCCTCCAAAACATAACCATTACCCGTTTTTCTCAAAACGCCATCATAAACTTTTACACCTTTAGAACCGTTAAGAAACTCAATAAAACCCTTAAAACTATAAACACCATCTCCTAAAGCTTTAAAATAATCATCCTCATAAACAAATTTTAAAACAAGGCCTTCTTTAGGCAAAAACAAAGTTTTAGAACGCGAATTTTGTTTTAACGCTTTCTCAACATTTTCACGCAAATCACTGCTCTTGCTTTCGCTTTTTTCAATTTTTCCAGCCATTAAACAGTTTTTGTTTTTGCAAGTATAAAAAGTTTTTGCAATGCGAAAAGTTTTTCTTTATCGCCGAGCTTAGCGTTTTTAACAGCTGTCGTGAACATTTCAATTGTTGAATCATAAACAGTTTTATCAACTGGGAAAGGCCAGCCATCTTTACCGCCGTGAGCAAAGCTGTACTTTGCAGGATCTTTCCAAGAAGCTTTAACGCCAAACACTAACTCAGAAGTTAATGCTAAAGCTCTAAACGTTTTCAAGCCAACGCCTTTAATGTTGAGTAGTTCTTCAAAACTGTTCGGCTGTAGTTCATAGCAAGTTTTTAAAGATTTCAACAATTGCTTTGATTCTGGCTTTAGATCTGTAAATGTTAAAGAGTGTTTTCTAGGCATCACGAGCGTTTTTAAATGTTTAAAACTTGCAGTGCCTGGTTTTTGAGTGAAATCTAGCAAGCATGATTGCTTGCAATGCGTTCTTAAAACTTTTAAAGGGTTCTCCCTGCACAAGTCAAGTATTGCTTTCCTAACGTCACTGCTTTGCTTAGATGTTAAGTCTAGAGTGTTTTCAATAAAAGCTTCTGAGATGATGCCTGCTTTTTCGTGAGGTTCTAAAACAATGTTTGCTGTGTGGATCCAATGGTAACGCCTAGCAATTTTTAACTCAGGGTTCAAGCCTTGCTGGATCACAACCCATCTTGCAGAACTATCAATGATGAACGCATGATGGTATAGTGAAAAACTGTCTTGTATCAAAGCATTGTCAACTTTTGCAACAATCCTGCTCTTGTTAACAAATCTCTCAGCCTTTGGAATGTTGAATTCTTCGCAAATCTTGATTAATTCTTCAGGCGTTTTCAAAGCAGTTGGAGATTTTCCACCTGCAACTCTTATTGGTATGTCAGAACCTTGAAGTGCTTGTTTTAAAGCACCAATGGTTGTGGTTGTTAAGCCGCTTGAATGCCAGTCAAAACCTAGCAAGCAACCAAATGCTTGGAACCAGTAAGGATCTGCCAGCCTGTACACCAATGTTTTCTCATCATAATTCAAAACTATTGCTTCAGCTATTGCTCTAGCTAGTTTTTTCATGCGGTTGAACAACCATTTAGGAGCTTTGCCTTGGTGCAATGGCAGTATTGCTAGTCCTGAACGCTTGACATGTGCAGGCATTTAAGAAAAGAATTTAAAAAACGTTTTTAAAAAGCTTACGGGTAACTGTCTAGTTTGTCTAGTGTTTAAAGCTTACCGCTTCTCTGCCTCGTGTTGGAATACTTCTCTCTCAATGCCTTGCATTTCCTGCTTTAACGTTTGCAACATGCTTTCATGCGCATGGCCGCGTTTAGGCTTTTTGGGCTTGCGCGTTATGAAAACAACAACGATCAACGCTACAATAAGGCCTATCAATATCCAAAGCCATGCAATGCTTTCTTTAGACTCTTTAACAACTGGTTGTTCAGTCTTGTTTTCAGTAATGTTAAGTTGTTGCTGCGTAATGTTTGTTATTGAAGGCTTAACAACAGATTGTTCAAAAACTGCGTAAACCTCTGTTTTTTGCTCTTGGATTACAGAACTGTTAGCGCTTGACTCTGCTTTAAAAACAAGTTTTAACACGTCAGACTTGTTCACGTTTGAAAACACTGTCAAGAATGAAGGGTCTTGCTCCACTATTGTTATATCATCAACCAAAACATTGTTTTTGAAAGCTTTCACTGTTACGTTGTCAGCATTGCTAGCGAATGTTTTTGGCAGTTTAGAATACAACAGCAATGTTTTTGCAGGTAGTTCATAATCATAAGTTAATGTCTCGTTAATTGTTACAAAGCCATTGCTTTGCGAGTAATGCCTAGTGATGTCAATGTATGATTTCAAGTCATTAGCACTGTCAATCAATGCTTGCATGTCAAAGCTTTCAATTTGCTGCGTGATTGCTTGCACTAACGCCTGGTTGAATTCCAAGCTAGGACTTGCTGGAATGGTTGTGAATGTTTGCTGTGTTTCTTCAGTAATTGTTGGCGTTGTGCCTGTTCCAGTGCTTGAACCGCCAGTAGAGCCTCCATTGTTTTGATTGTCTTGATCGCTAGATTGATCAGAGCTTGAGTAACAATTCGTGTTGCAGTGTATTGTTCCAGAAGCAGAGCTTGACCCGTCATTGATTGATGAAACATGAATCGTGAATGTTGACCCGTCAACAACTTGGTTTGCTGTGCCTGTAAGCGTGAATGTTTGCGTTACAACACCATTACTGCTGATACTTCCAGAAGCTAGGCCTGGCTCTGTAACTGTTTGTGTTTCTGGACTAGCACTAACGCCTGAAGGCGTTGTTATTGAAGCAGTGACACCTTTAGCAGTTGCTTCTCCAGTGTTTTTCACAGTGAAGCTTACAACAACGCTTGAACCACCATTCAATGTAACACTGCTAGTGGTCACTGTTAAGACTGGAGGGTTCTGAGCTTCTAACGTTAAAGAATCACCGTTACAAGTAGCTGCACTGCAAGAAGGTGAAATGCTAACAGTGTAAGTTCCTGGCTGGTTGAAAATCACAGTCCATGTTGGTTTTGAACTACTAGTCACTGTTCCAACGCTTGCTTGGGATTGTAACGTGTAACTATCAGGCGTGATTTGAAAGTTCCAATTGTTAACTGTAACGCTGTCGCCGCCTGTAATGCTTAGCGTTGCCTCAATAGTTGTTGTTCTTCCAACAACTACTTGCGCAAGGTTTGAATAACCGTCCTGGCTTGCTGAAAGCGTTGCGTCCATGGACACTGCTAAAGCGTTTCCAACACTGTTAATGCTAATCACTAATGAAAAAACAATTAACAAGCAAGTTAAAAACCTGTTTTGCTTACCTGTTTTCATGGATATCCACCCCCGCAACCAATGCAGAACCAATGCCTAACAGTTTGATACCTATCATTGCTTGTGTCATTCACAAGCATTACTAGTTCATAATCACTAGGCTGCCAATTACTAACTGGTGTGAGTTTGACAATACAGTAACCGTTAAGGTCTGTACTGCTGCCTAGTGGGTATGAAACATTCACTATTGATAAATTACTCACCATTCCAAAAGGCGTTGCTAATCGCAACTCAAGAACATTCACAGTTGCGTTAACAATGGGTTGCTGGTTGAAGTCTTTAACTTGTAACACAATGCTTAATGGTTGCGAAGCGTTTATGCTTGCAGGTCTAAAGCTTATCAAGTATTGCGACGCGTTGTTAAAAGCGAATAATTGCAAGTTACTATCTCTAGAACTGTTTGAAGGCATCTGAACACCGCCAACCTCATTATGCAAGGGTAGTTGTCCTTGACCAGTGTTTAAGCCTTGCAAAGGTCCATAATACTCTGCTGAAGACTCCCAAGTGAATAATTGGTAATCATCGTCAACAACGATTCTTGTCAACGCATTGTTTTCATCAGTGAAATCGTCAAACAACACAAACCACCATTGCTGCGTTAACAAGTCATTGTTCAAATCTCCAATTGCTGATTCATTAATAACAGCAACCATTAAAGGCGTGTCATCCCTAGCGATTTCTGGCATTGCAAAGCTTGTTGAAGAGTTAACAAGTATTACAGGATCCCAAGGCGTTAAAAGGTTTTGCAGTTTGAAATCATTAACAACTGTTTCTCCAACCATTACTGGAGTGCTGCTTGAAAAGTCTCCATTGTCTGACACAAACAAAACGTTAGCCATGAGCCATGAAGGCGTTGCGTTCGTTATTAAAGAGTTATTCTTTGCTAATAGCAAAGTCTTAACACTGCCTGAAATGTTAACCCTTGTGGCAAACCATTGTTTTTCATTAAAAGACTCTACCCTTACAGGCATGTCAGCAGCAGGTCCAGGGTTTAATCCTAAAAAGAAAAAGTCTTGCGTAGCTAGTTTGAATGTTAAGTTGAAAGTTACAGCGTCACCCCACCAGCCAGTGTAGTTAACTATTAACCAATCTCCAACATGGAATGCTTGATTGTTGTCTGAAAAGTTGCAATCCCCAATGCTCACGTATAATTCAGAGTTTGAAGCGTTAGACTGGTTGTAAATGTACAAAAAGTAAGTGTCTGGGTGTTTGTCACTTGTTATAACACTGTTGTTGAATTGCTGGTCTCCCCAAGGACTTTCATATCCAGGGCAATTGTTGCCTTGGCTTGGAATCGCGCCTGTAGTCATTGTTACATAAAAGCTTTGCTGCATTTTAGAACCATTCACGTCCATGAAAGGTTTAATACTGGTTGGCTCTATAACGATTTGTTGCGCTTGACTAAATCCTTGCAGCACGAAAGCTTGTCCAGAGTAAGTGTTAGCTATGAATGCTTTAACACTGAAGAAAGGCCATTTCCATTCTTCCAACACATTGTCACCAGACCTTATGCCTAGCATGTAATCGCCAGGGCTTGAAAACGAAGCAGTGTATTCAGCAATGCCATCTGTGCTTGTAGTTACAGTGTTGTTTTCAGGGTTTAAAGATTGTTCTTCAACAACGCCGTTGAAATTTCTAACAACTTTGAAAACTGTTATGTTAACGCCTTGCAAAGCGCTTCCTGAAGGCGTCATAGCTATTAAAGGCACTGTAACATTGTCACCGATTTTGAAAGTTCCGAAATTGCTCCAGTCACCTGCAAATAACTCGTAAAACCTTGCCTCATTTCCAGAAGCGTCAATGCTTAAAAAGTGCCAAGCGCCGTAAGTCCTGTTTTCAACACTGTCAGAAACCTTCATTAATGAGTCATCAGTAAAGTCTGCATAGCTTGAAGCATTAGATATTATGACAGCATCGTAAAGCCCTTGACTTTCAGTAGCAGCCATTAACACTAGGTAAGCGTCTTGCTCGTCACTGTCTTGGTTTATGTCATAACCCAAGGCTTGTCCATTGCTAGGGTCTGCAGGCCCTAGGCGTGATTCTTTAACAACTTGTAAAAGTTTAAACTTTCCATTAACGCTTAAACTCGTGTTGACTTTGAAACCAGCGTCAAGAACGTTAACACCTTCAACTTGCACAAAGCTCTCATCTTGGCCTATGTAAATGTTTTTAACACGCCACAAGCCTTGCTCTGCATCTTCAAACACGTCATTAATTGTTTTCGCAACACTGCCTGCAAGGTTTGAAGCTGTAGTGTTAGCCCATACATGTGTTTGGTTAGCAGCTATGAATATCTTAGAAGGCTTTTGCAGTGACAGGTTATCACTCATTAAGAGTTCAGAGTAAATGTCTTGGCATTGCTGTTCAAAACAAACCTGGTCTCCTGGATAAGTCTTAGCCCAGCCAACAAGTCCTTGATCTAGATAAGCTTCATAAACAGTGGTTGGTAAGTGTATGACTTCAATGTCTGAATTGTTGTTATGATTTTGATAGCAAATCGTTGCTTGTCCAGCTGCTGAAAACCTGAATATGTGCGGACAGTTCTCGCATTGCAGTGTTATGTTGTCTAACTCTAGAGTAACATGTTGCATTGGAGCTCCTTCTGGCAGTGTTGCAGTGTCATTAAACGTTGACCCAATCGTTAATGGTTGTTCATTAAAAGCATGGTCTTTGTTGAAGTCAATCCATGCATGGCTAGTGTTTGTGAATATCACGTAAGAAGTGCTTTCATTATAAGTTACTCCTTCAAACTCTGTGATTCTGTCAATAAACGCTATGGACTGGTTGTCTTTTAAAAAGCTTAAAAACGTTACAGAACCGTTCGTTGTGTTTGTAGTGAATGTCACGTTCAACCAGCCTTTAGCATGCGTTGGGAAAGGTCCGTGACCAGTGATTAAAGAGCCAAGGTATATCAAGCTGTTAGTGAAGTTGCTAACACTGTACACTGCTTTTAAAACTCCTTGATCGTCATATATTTCAATGCTTGTAAAGTTTTCTGAATGGTTCAAGAGTTTTATCCAACCGTCATGCTGGCCTGGGTTGAAAGGTCCTAAGTGTAAAACGTTTTCAGAATCATTCCAAAGCCAATGATGTCCAGAACTGCTTTTATAACCTGCAGGTATTAAAGGATTGTCAAAGTCTTTGCTTGAAGTGTTCCATTGTATTGTAAAGGTTTCAAGCCAAGCACTGCTTGGCAGTGTGTAAGCACCGATTCCAGTAATGTTTGTGGTGTATAGTTGTGGAATCTCAACTCCAGAGGTTAAAGGCATGCTCCAGTGCTCGTTTCTAGATCCACACCTGTCATTTCTCTCTAAGTATAAAACGCTATCCTTGTCAATTGTTCTTCTAACACTTACTGTGTCAATCCAAGGCACTGCTATGACTTGATCTCTAACCATGAACCAGTAATCACTAGTGACTGATTGATTGTCCTCGTCAGTGATTGTTAATTGCAACACATACTCTCCACGTTCAATGTTGTTGTTAGCGAGTGTTAAGTTCACACTGCAATTGTTTGCTTGGCAACTGCTAACGAATTCTGAATTGTTAAACAAGTGCGTTATTTCTTCATGACGCTTTATTGAAAACACGTGTTCTAAAGTAACGCTTGAAAGGTTGTGAGCTTGCATTGTTCCAAACTCTAAGCCTGTAACTGTCAATTGCATTGTTTCTGAAGAGCTGAACAATGGGTAGTCCCTGTCAACAGCTTCAACGCTTGCAATGTAAGGCGTTATTGAAAAGAACGCTTCTCCAACGTCTGATTGAGAGCTAGTAACAACCCTGACTAGCAACCTGTAAGTGCCTGAATTGTTTGTGAGTGTTGAAATATTGATTAACCAAGCCTTGTTTGGAGGTAGCTGCACTGGTTGGTCACTGTCACTAAATGTTATGTTCGCTGATTGTAATTCTTGATAGCTCGGGTTTGTAAAGCTAACACTTGCAGGTGGGAAGCTCCTCATGTATTGCAATTCTGTGACAGTGACGTTGTTAATGGTTTGCAAGTTTTCAAAACCAGCCCTAGGGTCGCGAGCCATGACAATGAATTGTTTAGGATTCGTCATTGGTAATTGTCGTGACTCTGCAAAGTTTGAGCCTGACTGGATCACTGGGAATATGTCTAGTAACAAATTCCTAACTTCAAAACCAGCCCAGCCGTAACTGATAACTCCGTCACTGTCATTAACTAAGAGTTTAACACCGTAAAAGCCAGTGTCCCAGTTATTGTTAGGTATTAATGAAATGTTTGCAACGCCGTTACTTGTGACAGCTCCAGTTGCGTTGTAATCACTGCTTGACAACTTCTTGTTAAGCATGAAGTTCCAAACTTCTAAAGGTTTTACAAAAGCGCCACTAGGTCCAGAGCCTCCTGCAAATGCTTGCTTTGGATCAATGACGTGAACTTCTAAAACCACTGTGTCGTTAGAAGAGAAAAACCTTCCGAATTGAGAGCTAGCTGCTGGGCCGCCATACACAAGGTATTTCGTGAGTTCAAAAACGCCTTGAGCGTTTCCAAGTTGGTATGACAAGTTTCCAGAATCATTAATCAATGCTTGGAAGTCAATGCTTACTTTGAAAATGCCTTGCAAGTTAGGCGTTATGAAAGACACAACGCCAGTAGTTGAATTATATGTAAAGTTTGAGACTTGGTCAGTTACTGTAAGTCCTGATTCAAGTTCTTGAACGCTTACAAGCGTTACGTTCGTAATGTTTTCAGGCTGTATGTCTAAATCGTTAACAATGTCATGCGCTTGCAGTCTTAAAAATATTTGATCGCCAGGGCTGAGTTGGAAGAATTCCTGCCCAGACTCGTCTTGAGGTGTTAAGTCTCCAACAGCTTTCACAACAGGTATCGTTGTTGTGAAGGTGTTTGTCAATCCATTATAGTCATAACTAGCTGTTAGCAAGTAGTTACCAGTCATTAAAGGAACGTTAAACCTTGCCATGCAGAAACCCATTGATTCAGGCGGCGGTCCTTGGTCTTGCCCGTTCGTCTGGTTCATCATTTCCTGGTATTCACTGCTGTTAACAAACTCTGCAACTGAAGAAATTGTTATGTTCAAGCTTGTCAAGTCATATTTTACTCCAGACTTTTCAATGCTTAAAACATTGTAATTGCTACAATTCAGTGTTGCTGGGAAACCGTTTGTCAAGTCAATGCCTACAAGCACTACGAAAGCTCTCTGGCCTGGTGCAAACCCTTTAAGCTCTACTTCTCTACCAATGTATTTCGGGTTTATAGCTTCTAAAAACAAGTTTAAAGCATTAACAGTGAAGCCAGTTGTTGCTTGTTGCATTGTTTGATTGTAAGAAGCGTTAACAATGACTTTGTAAGATCCTTGTTGTGACGTGTTTGAAAACGTTGCTTTAAAAACAGTGCCGTCTCTAGTCATGTTAATCGTTGTTGAACTTCCAGACGGGGCAATGATTATAGCTCTAGGATTAACGTCAGGGTTTGTAATCACTTGTCCAGAGCTTGTTTTAAGCAAAGCTTTAACAACAACGCTACTGCCTGGTGCAAAGTTGTAAGAAGTTTCTCCAGCAGGCGTTGTTATGTCAACAATGATTTTAAAAGTTTCAACGTTTAAGTGTATAGCTGTAGCATTATTTACAGAAACAGTCCAAGTTCCAATGCTAGAAAGCGTGAAGTTTGTAAGATAGTAATACTCATTGCTAGAGCTTGTGTTGCCCTGGATTTGCGTTGAATTACTGTCAGGGCTTGTAATTGTTATTGACAAGTTATCCTCTTGCAACGCTCCAGAGCTGTTCGTAACAATAAACGCTAGCTTTACAACCTCGTTAACGTTAAAACTTGATTTCTTCACAGGGCTTACAGCTATAAACCTAGAACCATCTGGTTGCAATCTTACTATAAAGTAATTGATAGGGAATTCTTTATTACTAATCCATGGTTGGAATTCACCAACCCTTATCTCTGTATAGTTCAACCCTTGATTTAAATCTTCAGAATTGTTAATCCTTGCAAAGTTTGCATCATCATCAATGATTACTGTGTCGTAAACACCTGCAATATTTGGATCTGTGATTAAGAAATGCCATGCTTGATTGTTAATAGTTTTGTTAGCGTAATGATAAATACCGCTTTTTGAAACAAAGCCTGAAACATGAATGCCTTGACTAGCTAGGAATGAAGCGTTACCGTTAAGCATTGCTTCAACGCTTAACACTGGTTGTTGTAAAGAATTATTAACAATGAATATGTCGTAAGTGTTTACTTGCTCCACTACTTGAAAGCTTGTGTTAACTGTTTCTGAAGGATTGTTAGCATGAACGATTACAGAGTAAACGCCTAACGCATCGTTTGAAAGAATTTCATAGTTAAACGTTGCAATGCCGTTAGCGTTTAAAGAGCTTGAAGCATTGTATTTTAAAGACCCGTTAGGATAGTTTATTGTTAGGTTTATAGTCCTGTTCAGCAATACAGTGCCGTTCACGTCAAAACTTTTAACAAGTATTGACTGGTTACTGCCTAATTGTTGCAAGTAGTCAGTGCTCACTGATAGCAAGGCATTGTTAGGGCTTGAAAGCATTGCTGTAAACACAACGCTTAAAACAAGCATTAAAACCAAACCTATCAAGGTTTTACAATCCAGTTTTTTAGAAAAATGTTTCATGCTTATTGAGGTGTTTAAAGAATTACATAAAGATTCATAATCCATACGTATTCACCCCCTCCTCTTTTTAAAATTTAAAAATAAAAACGTTATAAAATTTGTTAAAATCTCGTGTTTATAAAAAATTCGGATGGTTTACATTTAAAAATTTTTTGCAAAAACTTGATAAATGAATCTAATTTAAAAAGTTTAAAAATATTTGCAAAGCAGTGTTGAGGTTAGAGGAAGAGCATGGCTAGGTTTAAAAATAAAGTTTTGAAAAATATTAAGTTAAGACTTGTTGCTTTTGACAGTTTTTCAACGCGCAGCATGGCAACGTTTGTTGAAACAAAAAAAGCAAAAATCTTTATTGATCCAGGAATAGCTATAGCCCCGAACAGGTATGGATTGCCACCTACAAAGCAAGAGCTTTTAAAGCTTGAGCAAGGCAGGAAGCAGATCATGAACTTGTCAAGAAGAGCAGACATTGTAACGATAAGTCATTATCATTTTGACCACCACCCTTTTTATGATGATTTACAGTTTAACAAAGCTGTTTATGAAGGAAAAATTGTTTACGCAAAGAACCCTGAAAAAAACATTAATTATTCTCAAAAGAAGCGTGCAGCAGTGTTTGAAAGCATTGCTTCAAAGCTTGCTAAAAAGCTTGAATGGTGTGACGGTGAGAGTTTTGAACATGTAAGGTTTTCTCAACCTGTCTGGCATGGCGTTGAGAAGTCAAGATTAGGCTTTGTAGTCATGACTATTATAAATGAAAAAAATGATACGTTAATACACACGTCTGACGTTCAAGGACCAGTAGCTAAAAAGACTAGGGATTTAATCATAAAGGAAGATCCTAGCATTATCATCTTGGGCGGTCCTCCAACATACTTCTTGGGTTGGCGTTTTAGTTATAAAGATTTAAACAAAGCTTTAAACAATGTTATAAGCATCATGCAGCGAACAAGGGTTAAAACTATAATCATTGATCACCACCTTGTCAGGGATAAGCATTACAAGGAAAGGTTTTCTAAAGCTTTCGCTTTTGCAGAGCATTTAGGTGTTAACTTAATAACTGCTGCAGAGTTTAACGGCGAGGAGCCTTTACTGTTAGAAGCGCGTAGAGATGAATTGTCAAGGAAGAACTAGTTTTAAATCTTTGTAACGAAAACTTTTCTTTTATCCTTAGACAGCAGTTTGAAAGCTTGTTGCTTTGAAAGCAAACCGTTCTTGGATCCAAACTTTTTAATCACATGCTCAGCGTTGAGCAAGCCTAGTTTTAAACTCTTCTCAACGCCTAGGTTGTATATTAAACCTGCTAGCATTCCAGAAGCAAAAGCATCGCCAGCGCCAGTTGCTTCAACAACAGTTTGCTTTTTAGGTTGTATTTCAAAAAACTGTCTCGTGCTTGTTTTAAAAGCTGCTAAGCTTCTAGGACCGTCAGTGATTGTTGTTAGTTCTGGACCAAGCGTTGACAGTGCTAGTAATTGTTTTTTAATGTCAATCTCTCCAGTTAGTAGTTCTGCTTCCTCGCGATTCATTGAGGTAAAGCTAGTCATTGATAGCAGTTTCAAAACTTGTTTTTTATACATCTTGATCATGTACTCTGAAGGGTTGAAAGCAATGCTTAACTCTGATTGCATCTTGCTTGTTAGTTTTAAAACTGTTTTTAAAGAAGAGCCTAGGATTGTTGAGATGTACAGCCAGTTGGTTTTGAAAGGTTTCACATGCACTGGTTTTAAATCATTGTTGCAACCTTTAAAGATCAGGATTGTTCTGTCATGACCTTCAGCGTCTAGAACAATGGACATGCCTGTTTTCTTGTTTTCATGAATAACTCCTAAGAAGGTAATGTTGTAATTTTTTAATTCTTGAAACACTCTTAAACCAACGTAATCCTTGGCAATGCTTCCTATAAAACCAGTTTTTAACCCTAGCTTTGAAAAGCTTACAGCGCTGTTAGAGCCTCCACCGCCAGTGTGTTCTTGTATTTCAGTGACAATGATTTTAGAACCTAAAGGGTATGCCATTAATTCATGCCTTTTCTTGGGAGAGCCTTCAACAATTATTTCTGGATGTGTTTGCACGAAGATGTCTAGAGTTGCAGATCCGCAAGTTACGACGTCAAAACTTGTTGTTTTGTCCATGCACTACCTCCTTTTTTGGTTTGTAACTTTAATGTTTTATAATTTTTTAGAATGCTGGGCTTTTAAAAGTTTTTTATTTTAAAAGCTTGAGAATGCGTGATGAATGATAATTCATGATTTGCGCAGTAATTGTCTCAAGTCCATATCAATGATTTCTTTATAAAACTCTGAGTTTAAAACCTTTGCTTTTGCTTGCATAACGTCTTGATGTTTGATAACTGCTAAGCTGTGAGCTCTGACAAGTCCGAACGGGTAGCCTTTAAAAACAATGTCGCTGGATTGGAGTTTTAAGAATTGTAAAACCTTGGCTAAGTGTTTGAAAGCTTTAAAGCTTACGTCTATGCGTAAAGCTTTAGCATTGTGAAAGCTTGCGAACAAGGTTTTAAAAAAAGTTTCTTTAGCAAATAAGGGATAGTAATACCAGTTCTTCAAGCCTTTCTGCATTGCTAGGAAGGATAACAGTTCTGAAGCGTCAAACCCTTTCTTTGTGAACAATCTTGATTGCTTAGCAACTGCTACAATGTTTTGACTTGCAAATTTTGAAACAAATCTTTCTTCTAATTCAGTTTTGAAGTCTAGAGACCCGTCAAGGATTACAATGCTTTGCTTTGTTGACTGCTCTTCAGCTTGGTTTTCTAGTTCTTGACTGCAAGCTTGGAGTTCTAAAATCCTTCTGCCAAGGTTGCAAGCAATGCTCGGCGTTGCGTAAGAACCTGACTGTATAAGCACTGGGTGGTCTGCAGGGATTGTTATTGATTTTAAAAGTTCTGGAAATGTTTCTATCACGAATTCTTGTCCAGCGCTTGCTTTTAAAAAACAAGTCTTAACTGTTATAGATTTTAATGTTAAGCCTTGATACCTAGCAATTGCTAGTTTGCAAACATGCAGTGCAGTGCTAGCGTTTTCAAAGATTAAAGCGTTACCACCGTCTATAAAGCTTGCGTTTATTAATGATAACTCCTCACTAGTTAAAGCTTCATTGCTGGGTGTTTCAATCTCGTGAAAGTGTTTTAAATTGAAAGGTATTGCTTGCTTATGCCTTGATAAAAGCATGTCTTGCTCCCAGTTTTTAAAGTCTTGCTTTTGAAAAAACATTGGAATCACCATTCTTGCTTTGCAATTAAGTTTTATTGTTTCAACACCAGTTATTGTTTCAAAACAACCCTGTTCCAAGCTTCTTCAATGTCTTGCTGCTTAACAGTTTTCCTTCCGAAGATTCGTGCATTATTGCAAGCTTCAACACTTATCTTTGCTAGTAATTCTTGGCAAAGCTCTTGAAGCTTTACAACTGCTGACTTGCTAACCCTAGAGCAACCTGCTTGTTTCAGAATTTTGTTCACGTTCAAGCTCATAGCTTGAGTGGCTCAATAAAGGTTTTTAAATGTTTACCAATATTGCAAAGCTTTACCAAAAAAATTTCATGAAACATTAGCAAAGGTTTATAAAACAGTAAAGCTTTACTATCTAAAAATGGTTGTGAACTTGACAGCAAGGGTTAAAACTTTCAAACCTGTAAGCATTGACAATCAAGAATTGCTTGAAACAATTGAAGAAGCCAGTGTTGAAAGCATTGTGCAGCAATACAAGCGTTTACAAGACAAGAAAAAGTTATTAACAAACTTTACGAAAGCTATTGAGTTGTATGCTTTGAACAAGAACGTTCTTCCAGTAAGCACTATAATTCCAGAGCAATATTTTGAGAGGGATGCTTGTAATGATTTAGAAACCAGAGTGTTCACGATTTTAGAAGCAAAGCCAAAAGCAGAGGTTAGCTATAAAGAAGTGTTCAACAATGTTAAAACATTGCTTGAAAACATTGTGTTTAAAGGATTGAAACCTGCTAGCAAGGGTGAAAGCTTTAAACATCATGGAGAAGTGTTTTTAAGCGTTGACTGGTTGTACAACACTGTAAATGATTACTTGCAAGAAGGCAAGCAAAAAGCTTTAGAAACTGTTAGAGAAGGAAGCATTGTAAAAGTGGATCCAAACCCTAGCATTATTCTGCGGAGCTGTGTGAAAGAGTTGTTAGTGCCTTGCATTCCAGAAAAGTTAGAATCTCCAATGATTGAATTAAACAACAATTACACTGCACCATTGTATGTTTTATCAAGAGCTGGCTTGTATTATTTAAAAACTGATGAAGAATTAGTAAAGAGAAAACTTTTAGAACTAGCAACCAGTGCTACTGGTTTTGAATTAAAAGATTTGCAAATCATGAAGGACATGGACTTGGTGAAAGTTTTAGTTCTTGAAAAAGAGTCTAAGCCTTACAAAGCATTGATTGACTATTTAACGCATGAAAAAACAGGGCTTTTAACAAGGATTATTACAAGCCAAGGCGAAGAATTGGAAAGATTAAAGTCTGAGCTAGACATTATTGAAGGCAGGACTGTTTTAAAAATTAGGAATGGCAAAGCATTCATTAGCAGTGGTTACGTGTTAAACGTTTTGAACGAGAAAGAAAGAGACTTAACACACCCTTACGAAATTGTAAGGCTAAAAGTTGAAGCGTTAAAACATTAACCAAGATTAAGTTTTAGACTAGTGTTAACAAATGCTAACAAAAAAATTTATAAAGAAAAACTTTTAGCAACAAGGATAGTGTTTGAAAAATTAAAAAATTAGTGGGGGTTGGGACTTTTGGCAGAGTTTGCAAGACCTTTAGATTCTTTGAACAACGCTAGGAACAAGCGCGTTATTGTGGAATTAAAAAACGGGAAGCGATACGTTGGAGAATTAAAAGCGTTTGACATCCACATAAACGTTGTGTTAGAAAACGCTGAAGAGTATGAAAACGATGCTCCGAAGAGAAAGCTAGGCACAGTGTTTATCAGGGGTGACACTATAACAATCATATCTCCGCAAGCATAAATTGTTAAAAACAAAAAAATTCTGTAAGCTTTTAGATAAAGCATTGTATAAAAGCTTTGCAAAGCTTTACAGTTAGAAAAAATTTTTAAAACAAAACAAAGTTTCTAATCCAAGGCTATAATGCTTGATTGTTAAACATTGAGGGACATGTTTGTTAAAAACAAAAAAATAAAACTTTGCTGTGCGGGGGTGCCCGAGCGGCCAAAGGGGCAGGACTTAAGATCCTGTGGCTTAGTGCCTTCGCGGGTTCGAACCCCGTCCCCCGCATTTTTTAGTTAAAACGTTAAAATTTAAATGTGTGATTGACATGTATGATTTTAAAATCGTAGAGCAGGAAATCAGTCAGTTCTGGAATACTAACCAGATTTACAAAAAGGTTAAAGATAAAAACAGTTCTGGACCTTGGTTTTACTTCTTAGACGGGCCGCCATACACTAATGGTAGCGTGCACTTAGGCACTGCTTGGAATAAAAGCTTGAAAGATGCTTTGCTAAGGTTTAAACGCATGAACGGTTTTAACGTTTTTGACAGGGCTGGTTGGGACATGCACGGCTTACCTATTGAGCATGCAGTTGAGAAGAAGTTTGGCTTGAAATCAAAAACTGATCTTGAGCAATTCGGCGTTGACAGGTTTATTAAAGAGTGTAAAGCTTTCGCTTTGGAAAACCTTGAAAAGATGCGTAAAGATTTTGAAAAGCTAGGCGTTTGGATGGATTTTGACAATGCTTACAAGTCTATGGACAGGGATTTCATTAGTAATGAATGGTGGTTGATCAAGCAAGTTCATGATCAAGGACGCCTTTATGAAGCTTTTAAAACCATGCATTGGTGCGCTAGGTGTGCGACAGCTCTTGCTAAGCACGAGTTAGAGTACAAGACTGTTGAAGACACTAGCATTTTCGTGAAGTTTAAAGTGAAAAGCTCTGAAAACAAGTATTTAATTATTTGGACTACTACGCCTTGGACTTTGGCTTTTAACTTAGCAGTCATGGCTAACCCTGAATTAGAATACATTGAAGCTTTGGTTGATAATGAAGTCTGGATTCTTGCGAAAGCGTTAGCTTCTAGTTTAATCCAAGGCGTTGTTGGTAAAAACTTTAAGGTGTTAAAAACGTTTAAAGGTTCTGACCTTGAAGGCTTGGCTTATGAACATCCTTTCAACCTAAAAGTTTTTGAAGAGTTAAAATTGAAGCATGAAAGAGTGCACACTGTTGTGTTAAGCTCTGAATACGTGACAGCAACTGCTGGCAGTGGTTTAGTGCATTGCGCTCCTGGTTGCGGTCCTGAAGATTACGAGGTTGGTTTAAAGTATGGATTGCCAGCTTTTAACAACATTGACGAGAGAGGTGTTTTCCCTGAGAGCATGCAACAATTTGCAGGTTTAAGAGCAAAACTTGATGATAAAGCGTTCATTGAAGAGTTAAAAAAGGTTGGTGCTTTAATCGCTGAAACCCCTGTGCAGCATGAGTATGCTCATTGTTGGCGTTGCAAGCAACCAGTAATTTTTAGAACTACAAAGCAATGGTTTTTCAAAGTTGAAGACTTGAAAGAAGAGATCTTAAAACTTAACAAGCAGATAAGGTGGATTCCGTCTTGGGCTGGCGAGCGCAGCTTTGCTTCTTGGATTGAAAACTTGAGGGATAACAGCATTACTAGGCAGCGTTACTGGGGTGCTCCAGTGCCTATATGGCGTTGCGATTCTTGCGGCAAGATAGAAGTTTTTGGAAGTGTTGAAGAATTAGAACAAAGAGCTGGTGTTAAAATAAGAGAAGTTCACAAGCCAGACATTGACAGCGTAACGTTTAAATGTTCTTCTTGTAACGGCACAATGCACCGGGTTAAAGACGTATTAGATGTTTGGATTGATTCTGGCACTACAAGTTGGAACGCGTTAAACTTTCCTAAGGATAAAACATTGTTTGAAAAGCTTTACCCTGCAGAATTCATTGCAGAGGGTAAGGATCAAATCAGGGGTTGGTTTAACCTGCTAACGATTGCTTCCGTGTTAGCGTTTAGAAAGCCAGCTTTCAAAACTTGCTACATGCATGGTTTTATCAACGATGCTTACGGCAGGAAAATGAGTAAAAGCTTGGGTAACTACATAACTCCTGAAGAAGTGCTTTCAAGGTTTGGCGTTGATGCTTGGCGTTTTTACGCAATAACAGCTACTCGCGCTGGGGATGATCTAAATTATAACTTTGAAGACGTTAGGGTTAAATTGAAAACATTGCAAGTGCTTTGGAATTTGCACAGATACTTGCTAGACTTGGTTAAGAATTACGATGTTGACGTTGAACTTGTTGAGAAAGATGTTAAAGAGTTAAAACTTGACGTTGAAGAAGCTTTCATGCTTAGCAAGTTGCACTCAACTATTGAAGCGTCAACAAAGTTTTGGAATGATTACGCTATAGAATTAGCGCCCAGAGTTGTTGAAGATTTAATATTAACGCTTTCTAGGAGTTACTTGCAAGCTGTTCGCGAAAAAATCGCTTCTGGTTCAAAACAGGAAAGAAATGCAGTGTTTTACGTGTTGTATCATTCCTTGATTAACATTTTAAAACTCATGGCTCCTGTAACCCCTTTCATTACAGAAAAGATTTGGCAAGGTTTGAAACAAGAATTTTCAACAAGTAAAGATTTAAACCTTGAAAGCGTTCACTTAGCAGATTGGCCAGTGCCTAACAAAGCATTGATTGACAAGCAATTAGAAGCTGGGTTTAACATTGCAGAAGAAGTTATCACTGCTTGCTTAGCATTGAGGGAAAAGTTAAAACTCAGCGTGCGTTGGCCTTTGAAAAAATTGTTTGTAACACTAAAAAACGAGGGAGATGTTAAGATTTTAAAACCGTTCGCAAAGCTTGTGAAGTCAAGGGTTAATGTGAAACATGTTGAAATAAAGTTTGATGCAGAGCTAAGTGTAAAGCAAGCAGAAAACGCAGAGTTATTCCAGCATGGAATTGTAATTCTGGACACTGAGCAATCACCTGAATTGATAGCTGAAGGACTTGCCAGGGAGATCTCTAGAAGGGTTCAAGCTTTAAGAGCTAGAGCAAAGCTTGAAAAGAAGCAACGCATTGAATTAGAAGTTAATGTTAATTGTGAAGAATCCTTGTTTAAAAACCTTGAAGCGTTTAAAGAATTCATTGCTTCAAGAACAGGTTGTGAAAGCGTTGCTTTTAAAAACAAGCAAAGCATTAGCGACGCATTGCAATACAAGCAAGAATTTAAGATCAAAAACTTTGACGTGCAAGTAGGTTTTAATGTTAAGGATTGAAAACCTTAAATTCGCAATATTTAAAAAGTCTTTGTTCAACCCTTTAAAAAATGATATCTCAAGAGCGTAGCAAGAGGAAAGCTACTGGAGGCAGGTATAGGCCTTTTAGGAAGAAGAAATTACGTTACAAAGGTAGTTTGCCAACGCTTACAAAGATTGGGAGTAAAAAATTAAGACAAGACCGTGTCAGGGGTGGCAATTACAAGTTAAGATTGTTAAGCATTGACAAGGCTAACGTGTTAGATCCTAAAACAGGTAAATCTGTTCTAGCAGATATTATTTCAGTTGTTGAGAATAAAGCTAACAGGCAATTCACAAGGCAGAACATTATTACTAAGGGTTGTGTTATTCAAACAAGTCTAGGCCTTGCAAAGGTTACTAGCCGGCCGGGACAAGAAGGCATTGTAAACGCTGTGCTCATGGAAGAAAAGAAATGAGAAGATAGAATAAAAACATAAAAATTTGCTTTTTCTAAAACTTTACTTTCACTAGCTTTCTCTCTTCTTCTGGAATGTTAAAGAATTCTTCTGGTTTAAAGCCGAAGATTGAAGCTATAATGTTTTTCGGGAAGATTTTTATTGAGTTGTTATAGTCTAAAACACTGTCATTGTAGAATTGTCTTGCGTAAGCAATCTTGCTTTCTATGCCTGACAGTTCTTCTTGTAATTGTAAAAAGTTCTCATTTGCTTTTAGGTTTGGATAGTTCTCTGCAACAGCAAAGAGTGTTTTCAAAGCTCCTGCAATAACATTGTCAGCTTTTGCTTTGTCTTTAACAGTTTTTGCTTGTTGTAAAGCTGCTCTTGCTTTTGTAATGTTTTCAAGCACTTCTCTCTCGTGTTTCATGTAACCTTTAACTGTTTCAACAAGGTTTGGTATTAAGTCAGCTCTACGCTTTAATTGAACATCAATTTGGCTCCAAGCATTTTTAACTCTGTTGCGCTTCACGACTAGCGAATTATAAGCTATGATTATGTAAACCAATATTAATGCTAGAATAATCCAGAGCCAGAGCATTTGTTCACCTCGCTTTTAAAGTTTTTTAAGCATTAACATTCACGAACTCTGTGTAGCCACACTTTCCGCAGTGGTAGCGATCTTTATGCTTTGCCATGAAAACGCCTGGACCGCATTTAGGGCAAGGCTTTGTCTTTCTCTGAATGGATCCTTCTTTAACCTCATATAGCTTGTGAATCCTGTAAGGCTTTTCTTGCTTTTTTTGCTTTTTCTTAGCCATGCGTATCACTCTTTAGTTTTTCACTCTTTTGCTGCTTCTTTACCTTTCTGTTCTTGTTCAGGTTTTTCAGGTTCTTGCTTTTTAGGTTGTTGCTCGTCTTGTTGTTTAGGCTTTTCCAGGACAATGCCATTCTTTTTTATCTTAGTAGCGTTTTCTAACTGTTTTAAAGCTTTAAGTGATTGATAGTGAAATGCTAAGCCTTTAGCCCTGGCATACCCGAACATGCTTCTCAAGTGCCTGACAATTAAAGTGTCAGGGTTTAATGATAACTGCTTAGCCAAGGCTAGTCTAACGTCTTTCAAGCTAGGTGTTGCTTGAATGTTTGCAACCTCAAACTCTATGCGCTGTCTTGACAAAAGCTTTTCTTCTTGTTGCAATGTAATGTTAATCTCCATCACTATCACCAACCATGTTTTATTTAACAAAAGTTTTTTATCAACGCACTTTTAACGCGAAAGCAGCGTTTGTTGTTATGCCAAGCATTTTAGCAATCACTGATTTTGAAGCATTCAACACTATGAGCTTTCCATACCAAGCGCTTGCAACTGAAGTGCTGCCGCAAACAGGGCATTTATCGCCAGTGTAAAACGCTTTGCAATTCTTGCAAACCTTTTCCTCCATGAAAAAACACCTCAACAGTTAAACACTAACAACGCACAACAAACACATAACAATTTTAGACTGATACAAGGTCTATTAAATCCCTACTCGTGATAATGCCTACAGGCTTGCCTTCTTTATCAACAACTAAGATCCTCCTGCATTTATGCCTTTTCATCAACCTGCAAACATCTAACAATGGAGTGTCTTCATCTACTGTGTACACCTTTGGCGTCATGATGTCTTGGATTTGCAGTTTTTCAGGGTTTAAACCTGGAGCTACAAGTTTTATTAATAAATCCCTCTCAGTCACAATGCCTACTGGCTTGTCTTTGTCAACCACTATCAAGCAGCCAACATTGTTGTGAGCCATTAACTCAGCAGCTTCTTTAACACTTGTTTCTTTTTTACAACTAAGCACTGGTTTTGACATCCAATCCTTGGCAGTGATCAAATGTTTCACCTCGCAATGATTAAAATTTTGAGCATTAAAGCTTTACATTTTAGCTAATTAGCTAGCTACTGTTTATTTAGCTATTTAGCCTTACCTTTTGATTGCTTTGCTTGAGCTTGCTTTGGATTTGCCAAGTCTTCAGCAATCCATTCTTCTTTACCTAAAAATGGCTGCCTCATTGTTAAGCCTATCTTAGGATTAGCAGGGTCTTTAAAGCTTACAGCCACAATCCTAGCTTTTACTAGGTCTCCAACTTTCAAACTGCGCTTAGTAGTCCTTCCTTGTAAAACCTTGTCCTTGCTATAACTCACAAAGTCAGGCATTGTTTGCGATATGTGCGTCATGCCGTCTATAGGTCCTAAGCCTATAAAAGCTCCAAAGTCTGTAATGTCAGTAACAAATCCTGGGACAACTTCTTGCAATTCTGGCTTGAAAACAAGCATTGAAAACACTGCTTCATGATAAGCAGCGCCGTCGCCAGGTATTAACACACCTTCACCAACTGATTCAATGTTTAAAGGACTTATCACTATGCCAAGGTTTTTATCAATGAATCCTGAGTACTTCTTCCTAAGCTCTTCTAAAATACCTTCCTCTAAGGGTTTTCCAAAGTCTTGCGGAGGAACCCTTACATGGTCTTTCACTTTAACCCTGTAAAACACAAACCCACCTCCAAAGCAGTTCAAGGTTTTAAAACAACCTTGTTTTTATGTAATTGTAAGGTTTTAACACCGTTTTTTAAAGCTTTCTTAACAAGTTCTTCGTCAAGTGTTGCTAAAACGTCAGGCTTTACAGCTATTAATGAATCATCAACAGTTAAGGCTTTGGGTGAAGCAAGTATTTTTAAGTTTTTTTGTTTTATCAAAGTTAAAGCTATGCGTGCAGCTCTTGATTTTTTAGTATTACCCATAGCTATTTTTGAAAGTTCTTTAACAACTGACTGGGTTGTGCAAAGCTCTGCGTTTGGAAATGCTTGTTTTAAAATTAGAAAAACATCTACGCGTTGCAATCCTGGAAGTAGTAAAAAACTAGTGTCTAAAACAATGATCATGCACCAAGGCTTTAAAAACCATTTAAAAGCGTTGCGAAAAATTTAAAAATGATTAATGCAAAGGTTTAAAAAGAAGTTTAAAAGTGTTTAAAAAGCTAAAAAAATAAAAAAGCTAACAAAGCAAAAAAAGCATTGCTTGACGCATTGCTCTATTGGGGGTGATTTAAAATGTGTTTTAACGCGAAAAACATTTCTAAAACGTTAAAAAAGAAAAGCATTGTTTATGGTTTAATACTGCTCGTGATTAGCTCTGTAATCACAGGGTTTTCAGGTGTTTTGATTGATAAAAAAGTTGGAAGCCCAACAGCTAGCATGATTGCGAAAATGCCTGTTTGGCAAATGTTTATATCCATTGTATTATATGTCTTCGTGTTCAGCATTATTTACGGCTTGGCATTACATCTAGCTTTTAAAATCTTGAAAAAGAGTTCTTACACAACCATAATCAACACTGTGGGCTATGCGTTCTTAATGTTTTCTATATGGTTGTTCATAGCTGTGATACTAACACTAATCTACAAGGATCTTGGAGGAGTTTCTTTAATACTCTTATGGCTAGGGTTTGTACATTGCGCTATGTTAAAAATGAGCTTGTTGAAAGAATTGCTAAACATTGATTTTCCAACAGTGTTTATAACAGTATTGGTAGTGTTAACACCTTTAATTATTCTATGGGCTTTGCTAAGCATGTATTTGTCAATAGGAACGTTTACAACAGTAACGCTTCAAGTTAGAAACATTCTTCAAAACAGTTTACCAAGCATTGTCTAAAATTTTTTGGTTATTTTTTATTTTTTGCTTGCTTTAAAAAATTCTTTCACATCTTTTTCAATGTCAAAGCTTATCTTAACCTCCTTAGGGTTTGGGAACAACCTCCTGTAATTATCCCAGGCGTAACGCTCATCTAAGAAAACAATAACACCCTTGTCATGCTCGCTCCTAATGCAACGGCCAGCGCCTTGCAATGCTTTAATAATAGCTGGGTAGAGATAGCCATACTCTAAGCCTTTACCAAATTTTTTGTTGTAATACTCAATCATTGCTTTAACATCAAGGCTTGGAGGTTGTAATGGCAATCCAACAATGATCACTGCATTGATAACGCCTGGCAAGTCTATGCCTTCACTGTAAGAACCTGCAATAACCCCTAGAAGTAAAGATTTCTTTTTACAACTAGCAAATTTTTGGAGTAAAGATTCTTTTTCAAGCTTGTTTTGCTTTGGAGATTCTTTAAAAATTTTCACTCTAGCTTTTAACTGTTGCTTTACAATGCGTTCAATAGTGTTGAGTAATTCATAACTCGGTAGCAATGCTAAGGTTTTGTTAGTGTTAAGCACAACTTTAACGATCTGGCTTGCAATCTTTTCAAATTCTTGAATGTTTCTACGTTTAAACATTGTTGTAGCTGAAACATCAATGAGTAACAACCTGTTCTGCTTTGGGAAAGGATTTTCTAAAACTAAGGTTTCAGGGCTTTGCAAGCCGAGCAGTTCTTGATACATGAATAATGGTTGTAAAGTGCCGCTCATCAAGATTGCTGCCTTGGCTTGTTCAAACACTGGTTTTGTAGCAATGCTTGGGTCTAAGCATTGAATTTTTAAGTTAAAACTTTTAAAACCTTGCAAGCCTTGCTTTGTAGGCTTTGCAGAATTGTCAATTGATTGCGATATTATGCGAACAAAGCCTTCGTCAAAATCAGGGGTTTCCAACCATTGCGTTAAAAAGTTGTGAATGCTTAACAAGAAACTGCGCGCCCTGTCAGGGTTTTGCTTTATAAACAAATCAGCTGCTAGTTCTAAACGCGCTAAGAATTCTTGAATTTCAATATCGTAAGATTCAAGTTTTTCTATCAGTTCTTGCTTTTTAACAAAGCCTTGCCTTGTTAAAGAAGTGTTTTCTTGCAACTCAAATTTTTCTTTAGCCAAGTCTTCCAGCAATGCATGTAGAGAGATTAATTCTTCCTCTAATTGTTTAAAATTTAGTTTTTTAGCCTCTCTTAAAGCAAGCCTAACAGTTTTTGATGATAACTGGGTTGAGTAAGCGTTTCTAACCCTTACTGGCAAATTATGCGCTTCGTCAATAACTATAACTGCTTTTTCTAGTTCAAAACCTAGTTTTTTAAAAAACGCTTCCCTAACAGGGTTGTTGAACAAGTAGTTGTAATCCAAGACTAAAACATTGCTATGCTTCGCATATTTCAAGCCTAGTTCAAAGCCGCAAATGCTTAACTCCTTGCTTAGATCTAGCAATGCTTTTGAAGACATCACGTTTTGCAAAGGTTTGAAATCTTTAAGTTTTAAAGCGTTTTCATAAAAAGGGCATAAGTGGTCTTTAACCAGTGCTTTGCAATAATAGTAAAACTCTGAATTGTTCAAATCTTTCAATTTTTGCAAGCATAAATGCTTTTTACCCATCAAGGATAAAACTCTTAAAGGTTTAAACCCTTGCTGTTCTAGCTTGTTGTTTAAAAGCTGCACAGTTCTTAAAACAATCTCGTGTTGAGAATGCTTTGGCGTTATAAAGAAAAGTTTGAAACCTTTGTTGCGTGTTAAAAAATATGCTATGGGTGTTAAAACAGCTGCTGTTTTACCAATGCCTGTAGGCGCGTGCACTAACAATTGCGCTTTATCACTTTGTAAAACGTTAAACGTTTTCTCCAAAAGTTTTAATTGTAACTGTCTAGGCTTTTCATGAGGAAAAATCTTTAATAATTCATTATCCATAAAAAATTTAACAATGCATTGTTTAAAAATGTTTATGTAAAGGCTTGAAATTTTTTCAAAAAAGTTTAAATCAAAAAATTTTAAATGACAAACACACCACTAGGAAAAATGGTTGGTTTGAAAAAAGAAGGCAAGGCGAAACAAAGCAAAGCAAAACATGGCAAAGCGTTAAGCGTTTTGAAAACATTAACAACAAGCTCTTGGACTAGCTTGATATTAAACATTTTACTAGCGTTTATATTCATAAAATTCATTTTTTACCCATTGCTTAATTATTGCTTGCACACAGAAATGCCAGTAGTAGCTGTCATTAGCAACAGCATGGAACATGATTCAAACCTTGATGATTGGTGGCAAACCCAACACTTGTTTTATGAAAAAAAAGGTATCAGCTTAGAAGATTTCAAAACCTTTCCTTTCAAAAACGGGTTTAAAAAAGGAGATTTAATGATTATTAAAGGCGTTAATATTAAAACCATTAAAGTTGGAGATGTTATTGTTTTCAAAGCAAAAAAACAGTACCCTATAATTCACAGAGTGATAGCTGTTCACTATTCTAACAATCAAACAATTTTAGAAACAAAAGGTGACCATAACACTGGCCAGATTAAAAACTTTCAAGTAGATGAAACAAGTGTTATGCCACAACAAGTTATTGGCAAGGCAGTTCTTAGAATACCATTATTGGGTTGGATTAAGATCTGGTTTTCAAAGCTTTAAAGCGGTTTAAAAAGCGATTTTAAAGGATTTTAAAGCGTTCTTAGAGCAATAACAATATTATGAATAACAGCCAAGTCGCAAAGTAAGGCAGTACAAACCTATTTCTTTTAACAACCCAGGATTTAAAAACTGGTTTTTCAAACTTGAACTTTCCAGGAGGTTTTCTAGAAACAAAAGTTTTGTAAAACTCTATGGTTATGCGTTCAGCGCCAACGCAAGCAAATATTAAGAAAGAATAATCATTCGTGAAAAATGACAACACTAAACCCCAAAAACCTCCAATGATTGGACTTCTCAAGAATTTTAACAAGTCAAAACCTTCAAAAGGAGCGTCTTTCAAAGCACCACCCAAAGCGGAAGCAATAAACCCTGCTAAAACACCGTAAAAAATGCTTGTCAATGCATGGTTGAAAACGTAAACCTTGATTAGCTTTGGAAGGTAAAACAGTAACGCTGCCAAGGCAATATATCCTAATCCAAGACTATATCTCAAAAAATTATTATGAACTATTCTTCCAAAAAGATGAAGTTTGGAAGGTATGCGATAATTTGTTTGATCTTCCTCTCTGAAAAATATTTTAAAAGTTTCTGTGAACAACCTTTCCAGGGTTACAACAAACAAGAAGAACAAGCCAAGGTTTAAATGTTGCACGTTGTTAAGTTTTAAAAACAAGAATGCGAAAATGCCTAGCGTTAAACCTGCAATGATACTTCTGAAAAATTTTTTAGGTTCATAACCTTCAAACACTGTGTCTTTAAAAGCGCCCCAAGAAGCAGAGTGCAACCCGCTTGTTAAGCCTACAAAGTAAGCAATTATAAATTCAAACCTGGACAGTGTTGGAAACATTTTGATTTTTAACTTGGTCTTGAGCGCTTGTTTCAGTGCTTGTTTCGCTATGGCTTTGATCTTTGCCTTGAACTTTGCTTTGGCTTTTATCTTGACCTTGTTCTTTGCTTTGCAGTTTTTGAGGCTGTCTCTGCAATTGATTTCTCATCCTTAACTGTTTTTTATGCTTTAGAAACCGTTCTTGCTGCACAGGCTTTACTAAACGCTTTACAGAAACTTTTTCCCTAGGAATTGTTTCTAAAACTCTTAACTCTAAATTCGCTATTGGGTGTATCTTGTTCATCTGTTTTTTAAAATCAAGAAGCAACCTTGTCTTGATAACGTCAACAACGAATTCTTCAAACAACTTGCCAGAAGCAATGCTTGCAATGTGCTGTCTCAAAAATTTTCTTAAAGAAGTGTTTATAGCTTTAGAAGTTTTAGAAGCAGTGATGATTAAAGGCTTCACAACAGCGTATTGATCTTTAAAAGCAACTATGAAGCTGTCATCAATTTTAGACCTTCTGCGGCGGACTAAGCGTTTGATAAAGGCTTGTTGTAATTCATAACGCTTTAAATGCGCGACAAGCTTTTCACCGCTAACATTCGTTATTTGAAAAACAAGGTTTGTGTGTTGATGGTTGTAATTGTTTGTTAGCAGTGACAGGTTTGTAAATAAATGCCTGTTCAACACTGCTTCAGGGCTTGAACCATAAACCTCGCCTAAAAACACGTTGTCAAAATGTTTTGAAGCATAAACTCTTAACCAATGCTTTTTAATTTTTTTAACACGCTTTTTCGGCTTTGCCATGAGCAATGGCACAAAGAAGGTATTTATAAATTTTTTTACGTTTAAATCTTTATTGTTTCCAAATCATTAGCTAAGAACGTGTTTTTAAAAACCTGTCTTGCTTCTTGAAGTAGTTGTGTTAAATCTTCATAGCGCTGGCTGAAATGTGTTAAGTAAAGCTTTTTAACACCTGCTTGCTTCGCAATCATTGCAGCTTGTTTCGCAGTCATGTGCTTGTACTCAACAGCTTTGTCAATGTGTTGCTCTGCATACGTTGATTCACAAACCAACACGTCACTATCCTTAGCTAGTTCAACAGCTTTCTCAGTGAAAACAGTGTCTAAGATAAAAGTAACTTTTTTAGGCTTAGTCCAATATGTTACATCTTCAGGTTTTATTTTTACACCTTTATGAGTAATGCTTAAACCTTTCTGCAGCATTCCAAGCAATGGTGAGGGTTTCAAACCAAACTTTTCAGCTCTCGCTAGATCAATCTTTCTGTAAGGTTTTTTAACAATGCTAAAACCAATCACTGGCACTGAGTGTTCCAAGTTCACAGCATAAAAGCTTAACTGCTTGTTAGAAAAAAACCTGACAGGCTTTTCAGAATTTACTTCCTTAACAAATATTTTCAAATGTTCTAAGCCAAAGCTGAACGCTTTTAACAAGTGTGAAAAGTGATAATTCGTTGTCTTAGGACCGAATAATCTTAAATATTTCGTTTTGCGAACAGCGTTCAGTGTTTGTAACAATCCTGGAATGCCAGAAGTGTGATCTGCATGCCAATGCGTTATTAACAAGTAATCAACCCTGTTACGGTTAATGTTTGCGAATTGCATTTGCCGCTGCGTTCCTTCACCGCAATCAATGAGAATGCCAACTCCTTGATCATGTAAGAAAAAACTTGTAACATTACGTTGCTTTGTAGGTGTCATGCAGCTTGTGCCTAAAAATGTGAGCTCCATAGAAAGTATTAACAAGGCAGGATTTTAAAATTTAGTGCTTGCAATGAGTTATTTCACTATTTTTAATTTTTATATTATCATTATATTATCATTTATTTCTGTATGAACTTCTTAAGCATTGGGTTCATGTCTAGAGCATGTTGTTGAGCTATTTCTTGGTAAAGCCTGTAAACAATCATCACTGCTAATAGTATGCCAGTGCCGCTAGCTAGTGTTCCTGTCAAGTCAGCGATAGCTGCTAGTAATCCAACAGTTGCTCCGCCAAGAACTGTTAGGTAAGGAATATACCTGTTGAGAAGTGTTTCTATGACGCGAACATCTCTCCTAAAGCCTGCTATTTGCAAACCGCTAGCAGATATTTGTCTTGCTTGGCTTTTAGCATCCAAGCCAGCTGTTTGAACCCAGAAAATACTGAAGAGTATTGCGCCGCCAACCATTATCGCTATGTAAACAATTGCATGCAACGCATCCAACCATGACAAGCTGTGATGTATTAACTTGTCAACAATGTTCGGGTTTATAAGCCATGAAACATCTCTACCAGTTATCATCCTGCCGAACATTCTAATATTAGCTATTAAAGCTGCAACCAGGATTACTGGAATGTTGCTAGTGTACAAAAAGCTTAAAGGCCATCTAACGCCGTAACCGCGAACCATGCCAAAGCTTAAAGGTATTTCAACACGCATGGATTGTAAGTAAACAACAACTAGGAATATGAGTACTGTAAACAAGATTTTTGAAAGCTCTGAAAACGCTGCTCCTGGATCGCCTTGGCCAAGGCTTTGAAACATGACCCAGAAAGCTCCTGAAGCGCCTTGCCCTAGCTGGCCGTAAGATAACGGGTTGAACGCTTTCACAAAAACGCGCTTGGCAACGCCTGCTGCAATGAACAAGCTGATACCGCTGCCAAAGCCCCACTTGCTAACAACAGCGTCCATGAGTAGTATTAAAAAACCTCCAATGCATAATTGCAGTATTAACAATAATTGCATTTGAAGATACAAGGGAGTGCCTTTCAAGCTAGGATCTGGTGATAAGCCTCCTAGAAAAACATAGATAAAAGCTTCTAAGATAATGAAGAATATTGACAACAATTTTTGAGTTGCTTCAAATTTTCTCTTGCCTTCATGCGTTGTTAAGTCAAATTTTAAAATTCCAGCACCAGTTAATAATTGTAGTATGATACTAGCAGTTACTATTGGACCTATACCCAAGCTTATAATGCTGCCAAAGCTTGCGCCTAAGATCAAGCTTATAAACTCAAATTGTTGCAAGCTGTTAGCTCCTAAACCATACAAAGGTATTAATCCTAAAACATAGAAAGAGATTAAAATTATTAGCGTCCATTTAAGTTTAATATTGAATGATAACCTTCTTTCCTTAGGATTAGCAACGTCTGGAATGAGTTGCGCTAGTTTTTCAATGCTAACCATTTTTTGAAGATCAAAAAATTTTTTTGCTAGTTAATTATTCTTTTGAAAGCTTGCTTGCTAGTTGTTTTTCCAAAACAATAACCTCACAGCCAATGCTTGAAAGCTTTTCAACAGCTTTACTTGTTGCTGATTCAACAATGATTTTTAAAGACTTTAAATCATTACTCGGCAAACCCCTGCCCAACAATTTTTTAAAACCTAAATGTTTAAGGTTTAACTCTTTAAGGTTTTCATTCATTGATTTAAGTTGTTTTGCAAGTAATGATAATTCTGAAACATTGATTGCTTTCAATTTTTTTCGCTTAACAACAAATCTTGGGGGTTTAAAGCCATGCTTGCCAGGTTTTTGAACCTGCCAAGACTTCCAAACACTTGGCTTTTTCTGATCAGCTCTCTTTCCAGTGCCTGCTAAGCCTTTACCACCTTTATTGCCAGCTCCTCTGCGTTTCTTCTTAGAACCATGACCATGCGTTTTTGAACCTCTAAGCTTTACAACTTTTTTCTTTTTAAACTTCATACCATCACCTTTACAAGCATTTTGATTGTCACAGTTTTAAGGTTTAGCGTTTTTCTGGAATCATGCGTTTGATTAGATCATTGATTGCAGAGCCGCGATAACCCAAGGCACCGCCTTGCTTGAAAGATTTTTTAACACCTTTGCGTTCAAAACCCTTCCTTGGGGGTTGCAAGTGGTAAACAGTTAAATTGTTAAACTTTGTTGTTCTAACGTTTTGTAAAGCTGTAATTGTTTCTTGAGTTACCTCTCCATAGGTCACATAATCTTTCACTTTGCTTAGCATTCCTTTAAAGCTTGCAGTGTTTTTAACAATAACGCAAGCATGTTTCCTTGTTAAACCTAGCAAGGCTAGTGTTTTACGCACATCTGGATGCGTGTTGATAATGCTTCTAACAAGTATTACAGCAATGTTTCCAGTGTTTTGTGAATCTTGCGAGTCAGGTTTAGCCATTAATCACACCTTCACAGTTTTTTATTAAAATCACTTTTGAATGCTTAACACTTCAACATGTTCAGGCTTTATTCGCATTGCGTAAAGCTTTCTCAAAGCTTTCTCTGTGGCTTTAACAAGGTTTATCTTGTTCCTTGCTTGACCGTAAACATTAACCCAAGCGTCTTGAATGCCTGCTAGGGATAGTATTTTCTTCACTTCAGACTCTGCTACTAAGCCGTTACCCTTAGGAGCTGGCAGTATTTCAACCCTAACACTGCCAACTTTGCCTTCAACTTTAAACGGCACTGAGTGTGGTGTTTTACAACTGCACTCCCAGCTACCACAACCTTTGACAACTTTGAAAATGTTAAGCTTTGCGTTGCGTAAAGCTTTCTCTCTAGCTGGCAAGGTGTCTTTACTCTTTCCATAACCAATGCCTACATGGCTGTCACCGTCACCAACAACAACCATTGCTTCAAACCTTGGCTTGTTACCTTCAGCTGTTTTCTTTTGAGTGCTGCGGAAAGCTCTTCTCTTACCACCTCCAAACTTGCCTTTCGCTTGACCAATAAGCAATAACTCTGCTTTTAAATCTAGCAATGCGTCAACAATTTCAGGCTCTAAAATAATCTTGCCTTGCTTTAAAATCTCGTCTATATTCCTAACAGCTCCTTGCTTTACAGCTCTACCAAGAGCTGTCACTGGCTTCCAGTGTTCAAGCTTTGCTAAACGCTCAGCAAGTTCATTGTCAATAACTTCTTCCTGTAAAGGCGTTATCACTAACTCTTCTTGCTTAACGCTTTGCTGCTCGCCTTGATCAACGTGCTCAAGATTTTGTTCAATGTTTTGCTGAGTGTCTTGCTTTTTTTCTTGTTGTAACTCTTCTTGTTCTTGCTCCGGTTGGACTTGTTCCTGTTTTTCTTTCTTAGCTGTCATGGTATCACTTTGCCTCGTTCAAAATTTTTTGTTTAACATTTTCAAACAATGCTTGGATTTGATCCGGCTTTAAATTGTTTTCTTTATACTTGGAAAATTGACTGCTTGAAACATTAACAGTTCCTTGCAACACCTTGTCGTAAAATTCTGAAATATGCAAGCCTTTAACCCTGTCTTCATCTACTTGCATAGAGCAAGGAATTTCTAAACCTGCATGTTTGGCGCCTAAAACCAAGGCGTAAAACCTGTTACCTTTAGTGCTGACAAACCTTCCAATGTCAAGTATTGCTTTTTTAACACCCTTGCTTAAAGCTTTTTTACCAATGATTAAACCTGTAAGGTAAGCTGCTGGCAGGTTTTTCTTGCTTAAAGACCAGCCATACTTGTCAAGCGCTTTAGAAGTCACTGTTAGTAAAACCTTGTCACCTTTAGCGTCAAACAAAACAATTTGTGCAGTTAAGTATTTATTGGAACGTCTAACAACAAGCCTTGGAAGTCTAGACTTTAAAAGCGTTAAACGCTTTTTATAATTCGTTAATCCTAAACGCTTCCGTTTAAAATCTAAATGTTTTAAACGCTTCATTGCTTCACCTTGCTAGCTCGTTGTTTAGGTTTTGCCTTGCTTTTTGTAACACTTGCTTTCTTTTTTTCTTGCTTTTCAGGTTCTTGCTTTTTATCTTGCTTTTTAATTTCTTGCTTCTCGCCAGGCTTTTCTTTATCAAGCTTTGCTACTTGCTTTTCTTGCTTTTGCTTTGCAAGAAGCTTCCACTTCCTAGCCTTAACATTGCGCTTCTTCCTAACAAGTTTTTGTTCAAACTGAGAAACATCAAAACCTTGATCTTTTAAAAACATTAGAATATGCCTCCTACTCCTGAAAAAACCTCCCTTGCTTTTCAAGTATAGCTTCCTGTACAAGGTTTTAGGAATCACTCCAGAATTTTTCAATTCTGCTAACAATTTCCTCTGAGCTCTTATTTGAGACATCCATTTCTCCTTAGTGTTTAACCTAGCGTTTTTCGTTCCTTTGCGAGACCCATGGCCTCTTCTGCGGCCTAAAATTTTTTGTAACTTGTTGTACTTAGCCCTAGCTCTGCTAACGCCTTTAACAGGAATTTTTTGTATAGAACCATCTTTTATCAATGCTCTAATATCATCTTTCGTTATCGCTTCTTTGATTTGTTGCAAAGCGTCTTGTTTAAACCTAACCCTCTTAGGTGAGCATTTCAATAATTGAGCAGCAATCCTGCGTTGAACTTTTAAATCCATGGCTGCACCTCTAACAATCAAACCTTACTTGCTTTTAAACGCGTTTTGTTAATATTTTCTCTTTATCTTTAACCTGTTTTTCTTTTTCTTTATCACTTTCCTTAAGTTCAGGTTCTTTCTCTTTAAGTTTCTCTTTAGGTTTAACTTCTCTCTCTTTAGGTTTTTCAGATTTTTCTTTAGATTCTTTAACTTGCAATCCTTGCTTTTCTTGCTTGACTTGCTTTTCTTGCTTGATTTTTTGTTCTTTCTCAAGCTTAACAGTTTTCGCTTTTAACTTCTCCTCCTTAACTTTTAAAGCTTCAGCTTTTCGCTTTTTCATGTTTTCAAACTTTTGTTTTAAACGTTCCAAATCATGATTTAAGACTTGGATATTGTTCTCCTTAGCTAATTGTAAAAGCTTGATCTTCTTCTTTAAACCAACATTGCTAGCTATAACAACTTTCACAGGTTTTGCTCGTTGCTTTGCTTCTTGTTTTAAAGCTCTTAATTGTTGCTCATTCTCTACCCGGATAACAATTTCTTGCAATGCTTGTTTTTTAAAACCAATGCTCGGCTTTAAACCCTTACTTTGAAACCTTCTAAGCTTTGAATGAATGCCTTTCGGCCTTCTCCAAACTGGTTTTAAACGCTTCTTCTTGTGCAAGTCTTGTCTTTGAAATTTCAGCTTTCGCATGTAAAACCACCTTTCATTATTCAACTAATCAAACAATATCTAACAATTTTTAAGCAATAGTTTTTCCATCTTTATAATAAATGTAAATCCCGTCTTGGAATATGCGCCTGTCAAAACCTGTGCGGCGTGTTAGTTTTTCAATATCTGCAGCTGTCTGACCTACAAGTTCTTTGTCAAAACCTTCAACAATAATGTCGTTATCCTTAACACTGAGTTTCACCTTGTCTGAAAAAACATACCTCCTAGGATGTTTTTCTCCTAAAAAGTTTTTAATTTCCAAAACATTGCCTTTAACTGAAACATTCATTGGGAAGTGGCTTGAACAAATTTTTAATTTATAAACATGTCCTTGAGTAACGCCTTTAAACAAGTTTTTAAAATGCGCAACTGTTGTGTTAACTAGTTTTTTCTCTTTCTTACAAGCATTAATTGCTTGAACAACAACTTTGTTGTCTTGAACTTTCAAGCTAATGTTTGGAAGTTTGAAATGCCTGGTAACAATGCCTAAAGGTCCTTGAACGCTAACAATGTATCGTTTTAGTTTGAAATCTATATCAACCTTGCAATTTTCAGGTATTTCCAGTTCTCGTTTCAAATCCTTGCGCATGTCAAAACACCTTTTAATAACAATAAGCTATCAAAACACCTCCAATGCCTTGCTTTTTAGCTTCTTCATGCGTTAACAATCCTTTATTCGTTGAAACAATAAGCACTCCAAAACCGCGAGCTGGCAAGTAACGCTTTTCAAACTTTTCAAACTCTGAAACCTTAACATTAAACCTTGGCTTTACAGCGCCAACAGCGTTAATAGCTCCTGACAAGTGAACTTCTAACAAGTTACCCTTACTGTCTTGAATTTCTTTAAAACCTGCAATGTAAGACAATTCTTGAAGCTTTAACAAAACCTTCTTGATAAGGTTTGAACTCTGCACTATCACAACTTTTTTGTAACCCTTCTCGTAATTGTTAATCTTTGACAGTGCAGCTGCAAGCGTATCGTTCATGCTCATGACAACCACCTTTAAGAGTACTTTTTAAAACCTAGCTCTAGAGCAACTTCTCTAAAGCACTGCCTGCAAAGGTGCAAGCCATACTTTGTTATGTGCGCATTATAGCGTAAACACCTAACACAACGCTTCGTGCTTGAACCAAACTTTCTAGGTTTTGGAACGTTGTGCTTCTTCCAAGCTTCTAAACGACCTTTCTTGTGACCTATCTGTTTCAAAACCTTTGTGTAATGCGAAGCAGTCATTCTACCACAACCCCCAATGTTTTAAAAAAATCAATTGCTTCTTGCTTTGAAATCAAATGTTTTTTACCAATATGCGTTCTTCTTAAACGCCTATGCTTAACCCTGAAACCTTTACGCTTAAGCGTTACACTAACTTGCAATCCTATAATCCCGATTTCTGGATCATACTTAACGCCGGGAATTGCAATGTATTCTTCAATGCCAAAGTTTACATTGCCGTAATCGTCAAAACAGTTTTGTGAAAGCTTGTTATCCTTTGCTTTAAGCATGAGTTTCAAAATTTCTAAAGCTTTTTCCCCTCGCAACGTTTTTTTACAACCAACTGGCAATCCAGGTCTTAAACCCCAAGCAGGAATCCTCTTCTTAGCAAGCGTTTTTACAGGTTCAAAACCTGTGAGTAGTTTTAAAAGCTTCATAGCTTTTGTTAAGTTTGACTGTTCTTTACCAGTGCCAATGTTTAAAACAAGTTTCTCTATCAAGACCTGTCTCATAGGGTTTTCCAACTTGGTTTTAAGCTTTGCTTGACTTGCTGATTGACTTAATCCTTGCATTTGTTGCTCTCCTTGCTGTTGTTTTCCTTGCTGCATGACTAAGCACCTTTCAAAACATTTTTAACACTAACTGTTAGTTCAGGCTTTTCAAAACCAACAACTATCAAATTCGCGAGTTGAACTTTTAACAACTGGTCATCCCTCTTAATGATAGCTGTTTTCTTATGCTTCGCAAGCCTTGACTTGATAACGCCTTGTTCAAGGTTTGATGTTTCTTCTTGCTCTTCAAAGCCTTGGAAAACGCCTACAATGCCTAAATGGCGACCTCCTAAAGCCAGAACAGCTGCTTTCTGCTTTAAAGGAAAAACCTTGACAGGCTTCCTTTCCAAAACATGAATAAGTACAGAGTCATAAGTGTTTAACTTTTCTAAACCTTCATGCTTTAAAACTTGTTCAAAAGAATTCATTAAAAAGTTCCAACCATTAGACAAGTTTACTTGTAAAACACCATGTTTTAACATTGTCTTATTGTTAACCCTTGCTATCGTGTACTGAGATTCTTTCTTTGAAATGTTTTCAAAACAAAGTTTTTTCTTTGGAGAGATCACTAGCCTGTAATGCTCGTCAATGTCTTGAAAGCTAAGCGTTGACAACAATTTTACAGGCGTTTTTTTATGCTTAGCCCTAACACCGTCAACCAATACTGTGTTGTTGTGCAGTATGTACTTAACCTCTCTCGTGTTAGAAGCTTTGCCAAGCAATTTTAGAGCAACGTCTATTGGCAAAGTGTGCTCTAGCAAAGCACCGCTAGGGAAAGGCCTAGTTATAAAAACACCCCAACGCTTTGAAACAGGCCAAGTTTTCGGAGCTGCTAAGGTTTTTAAATGCTGCTTCATGAAAACCACCTTTAACTGTTTTGACTAGCGCTTTGCTTAACAACAAGTTTCTTGTCTTGCACTTTGTCTTGCACTACTTGACTAACATGTTTTGAAAAGCTTTCAAGCTTTAACCTTCTCTTAGCGTCTTGAAGGTTTAACTCAACAACCATCAAGTTGGAAGCATGTAACGGTTGTTGCGCTATTGAACCATCCACTTTTTTAAACTCAACGCCTGAAACATAAACCTTGTAATTCTTAGTGTCAACCCTTGTTACAGCGCCTTGCTTTCCTTTAAACTTGCCTCGCAAAACTTTAACCTTGTCGCCTTTAACAATCCTGACTGATCGTGTCTTGTATTTCTCTCTCAACTCTTTTGAAAGATGAGCATGTAATTGTTTACCCCTGAGGTGTAAAGGCAGGTTTTTTAAATACTTTCTTTGCTTTCTAGGCTGCTTGCTCGCCTTCCAGTGTTTTGAAAACGTTTTTTTCATGGTCACACCTTTTTGTTTCTGCTTTTTTATTACAAACGTTTTTTATACAAACATGCTAGCTACTTTTGCAATTCCAGGCCAGCGCTCAGCAACTTCTTTAGCAACTGGTCCTTTAATGATTGTTCCTTTAGGAGTTCCAACATTGTCTTTAATGATAACAGCAGCGTTGTCTTCAAACTTGACGCGCAAGCCTGAGGGACGTCTAAACTCTTTGCGCTGCCTCACAATCACTGCTTGCACGAGCTGTTTTTTCATGCCAGGCTTTCCTTTGCGAACACTAGCAATTACTAAGTCACCAATACCTGCAGTAGCTCTGCGGCCCTTAACAGTTTTCTTTGTCTTTACAGACACGATTTTTATAAGGCTAGCTCCTGAATTGTCACAAGTTGGTATAACACTACCTACTTGTAAAGCTCCAGTGATTCTAGCTTTTATAGCTTTCATGATGCCACCTTTAACGCTTTACACAGCTTGCTTTACACAGTTTTTTGTTTAACTTTTTATTGTTTGATTACTGTTACCTTTTTGCTTGTTCAAAACTTTTATAACCACAAAATGCTTTGTTTTTGATATTGGCTTGCATTCTTGGATTAAAACAATGTCTCCTTCTTTAGCTTTCACACAGTCTGGATTGTGAGCTTTCACCTTGCTAAACCTTGTTTCAAAACGCTCATATTTCTGCAAGTAGTACTTCCTCTCCCATTTCACAGTAACTGTTTTGTGCATCTTAGCTGATGTCACAACACCTTTGAAAACCCTACCATGCACTGTTAGCTTGCCATGGAACGGACAGTTAACGTCTTTACAATCCACCATTTTCAACCACCTGTTTTTAAAACATTAAAACCGTTTAAAACTAAAGCCTTGTTGAAAGCTTTAATCTTGTAATTGTTAAGCTTTGCCTTGACGCGTTCTTCAGGCCTTTTTAAAACCCAATCCCCGTTGATAAAGCATTCTCCAATCTTGAAAACCCTGTGCTTTTTCAAAACAGTTTTCACAGCTAAGCCTTGCAATGTCTTAACCAAGACTTGAAAACTGTTCTTTGTTTCATTAACAATAATGCCTTTCAATTTTTTTTCATACATGTTTGGAGTTTTAATGATTTGCAATTCTTGACCAATAAATTCTGCTCTGTAACAATAATCAGGTGCTTGCAACTTTTTTTCAAGATCTTCAAAGCTTAAACTTTCAAAAAGCCATGATTGTAACTCTGCACTATCACAACCCGGAATTGTCGGGATTTCCAAACTGTTCTTACCCATGATTTAAACCTCTTGTTTGTTACCTTGTTTCTTGCTACATCTTGTTCAAGTGCTTGTATTTATAGCTATGCTTAACCCTAAAGCCTGCTTTGGAACTGTGATTAATGCTTTTTCCCAATGCTTACTCAACTGTTATGTTGTCAGGGTTAAACCCTAGCTCCACTAAAACTTTTTTCACCTTGTTCGTGTGGTCTCCTTGCAATTCAATACTGTCTTCAGTGTAAGTGCCGCCGCAAGCAAACCTTGTTTTTAACTGCTTCGTCAATGCTTTTAAGTCAACATCCTTGTTGAATCCTTGAATTATTGTAATCACTTTTCCAAACTTTCGCTTGTCCTTCCTTACAACAATCACTTGCTGGTCTTTGCTCAAAGCTTCGCTAATGCCTAACTCTTTCGGAAGGCCTGTTAAAGGGTCTATCTCAACCATTTTGTTGTGAGCATGAAAAATATTTATTGCTTCAAGCTTTGCTGATTCAAACCTTGCTTTAAACGTAACAGGTAGTTAACCCTTGCAAGCATGCGCTTAGCATTCCTTATTAAAGCAACATTCTTTGGAGGAGCTCCGCTAACAGCTTGCGCTTTCAATTTTAACAACTCTAGCTTTAACTCTTTCTGCCTAGCTTTAAGCTCTTCCAAGCTTAGCTTTTGCAATTCTTTAAAAGCCTTGCTCATGACAACCACCATTAATTGGTATTTTCAGGTTTCACAGCTCTAGTTTTAGCTTCGCTAGGTTTAATGTCAGCATTGGCTTCAGCTTTAGCATTGCTTTCAAGCTTAGCATTAGTTTCATTCTTTTCATTCTCAGCATTGCTCATTGCTTTTTCAAGCTCTTGATCCTGGCCAACTTGTTCAATCCCTGGCTGAGCAACTTGTTGTGCTTGTTTAATGTTGATATTGTCTGGAAGCTTAACATCCGGGGGCAGTATTGAAACTTTTATGCCTACAACGCCTGATTTCAGCTTTGCAACCTTGATAGCTTTCCTAACGCCAGTGATTGCTAAGTCTCCGCACTTCTTCATGTAACCAGCGTAAAAGCGCCAAGTCTTAGCTCTCTGACTTGGAACTTTTCCTGAAATAAAAATCTCAGCACCTATAGCTCCGTTACGCATAATGTCTTGTATAGCTCTATGGCCTACACCTTTAAAGCCGCCAGTTCCGTAAAGCTCAAACGTTGTTGCAATCATGTCAGCAACGATTTCTGGCTCTAGGTAAGGGTTAGTAACTTCTTCAATCTCTATTTGCGGGTTTTCAAGGTTAAACCTTTGCTTCACTTCTTCTGTTAGTTTTGAAATGTTAGAACCGCCACGGCCAACAACCAAGCCAGGTCTTGAAGTCCTAACAATGATTCTCTCTCCTAAAGGCGTTTTTTGAAGCTTGACATCGCTAATGCCTGCGTGTCTCATAGTACTCATTATAAATTCTTTAATCTCAAAAGCTTTCAAGTTTTCTTTTAAAAACTTGTTCTCAATCATGATTTATCACCTTGACTTGCAATTTTTTCCTCACTTCTTTGTTCTTTACTTTGTTCTTTACTTGCGTTTGCTTGAACTTTGTTTTCTTTCACAGGTTTTTCTTGCTTGCCTTGTGCTTGTTGTTTTTCTTGTTGTTTGCTTTTCTCTTGTTTTTCTAGTTCTTGCTTTTGCGCTTGCTCTTTAACTGCTTGCTCTTTAACTTCCTCTTGCTTTTCTCCCTGCTTTCCTTGAACTTCTTGCTTTGCTTGAACTTGTTTTTCTCTTTGCTTTTTCTTCACTTCCCTTTTCACTTCTTGCTTGAATTCTAAACCTTTAACAACAACTTCTAAGTGTGTGCGCTTTGCTTGACGCCTAGTGAAGCGTCCATACTTGTAAGGCCTTGACGCCTTGTTAGCAGCTAGGTGTATGATCTGTAAAGATTCTAAGCCTTTAGCTAGAGCGTTAGCCTTAACTTCTAACAGTAATTTTAACAAGTATTTTGAAACCTTTACAGGGTACTTGCCAGAGCCAATGCCTGGCTTGTGACCAGTGCCTTCAGTAAACCTTGTGAACGGGACTGCACGCTTCTTAGCAATCACTTCTTCAACAATAGTTATTGCCTTGTCAAGGTCTTTGAACTTTTTAACAAACTTGCAAACCTCTATAGCTTGCTTTGTTGATATAGGCAGAGCTATTGCTTTCGCCCTTGCCATTGTCTTACTGTCAAAGCTTTGAAACGCGTAACGCATCGTAACACCTTGAATCTTTATGAACTATTTTTACTTAACACTTATGTGCTTCGTGCTTCTAGTAGCTCCAACGCCTGGAGCGCTGTGTTGAACCCTCTTCCTAGTCATAGCAAACTCTCCTAAGCGGTGGCCAATCATTTCAGGCATTATAGTTATAGGAACAAACTCTTTCCCATTGTAAACCCTAACTGTTTTTCCAACCATTGAAGGTAACACAACCATTGCGCGAGCATGTGTTTTAACATTGTCTTTCTTCTCAAGTTTTTCCAACAATTTCTTCTCAACATGCGTTAAGCCCCTCTTCAACTTGCGCCTAGCTCTAGAGTCTAAAAGCTCTGCAACCTGGTTTAAATCCATCTCCTTTAACTGTTGCAACGTGTAACCCCAAAACAAAAACTCTTTCGCCATGAATAGCACCTCAATCAGCGCTTACCAGTGCGTCTAGGATGTAATTTACCAACCTTTCTTCCTGGAGGAGCGTTCTTAGGAGCAATGGTGGGCCTGCCTTTATGGCTACTCCTAGTGCCGCCGTGAGGGTGGTCAACAGCGTTCATTGCAACGCCGCGAACTCTTGGGTAAAGCTTGTTCTTTGACTTTTTAATATGGTAAGCCTTTCCAGCTTTGACGAGCGGTTTTTCTAAACGCCCACCGCCAGCAACAACACCGATCATTGCTCTACATTTTGGTTGGAAAACTTTTTTCTTCTTGCTAGGGAGTTCTACAACAACGCCTTCACGTGTTTTAGCAACAATCCTTGCAAACCCTCCTGAAGCTCTCACGAACTTGCCGCCGTCACCAGGCATTTTCTCAATGTTGAATATTAAACTACCTTCAGGAATGTTTTCTAAAGGCAGAGCATTACCTATTGCTAAGCTTGCTGAAGCACCGATTTCAAGCACTGCACCAACTTTTAAACCTTCAGGAGCTATGAGTAATCCTTTCTTGTTGTTATCATACAAAACCTCTGCTAACGGTGCTGAGTGAATCGCGTCACGGTAAATGTCAACAACTCTCGCTCTTATTAATTCATCACTCATTGCAGGGAGCTTTGCAAACCCTGCAAACCTAAAGCTAGGCACCCTGTAAGTAGGGCTTCCTTTGCCACGCCTTTGCTGGATAAGGTTTTTACCCATGATCACGCCCCTTAAAATTTGTATGAATCAAACCTATACAAATCCAAGCTTTGAAGCAATGTCAAACGCGTTATGCTCTGGAGCTAATTGAATAATAGCTTTCTTCTTACCCTTAGGAGTTATTAAAGTGTTAACCTTCACAACTTTAACGTTAAAGTATTCTTCAACAGCTCTTGCAATTGATCGCTTGTCAGCTTTTAAATCAACGAAAAACACTAGCTTGTTCTCTTTCTCAGCTAAGCGTAAACCTTTCTCTTTAACCCAAGGGTGTAGCAAAACCATTTTTTAACACCTTTCAATCTTTCTTTTAATCTTTCAAATCTGCTTTCAAATCTGGATTGTTAACGCTAACTGTTTTTACTTGTTTCTGCTTTGAAACAATTTCCACCAGTCGTTGCAATTTTTTAAGTTTTAAAACACTGGTTAGCGAGTTCAACCACTTAGTTATTAAACCGTTAGGCATTGTTAAAGCTTTAAACGCTGACTCTGTTAGGAGTATAATCCTTCCTGGATGACAACCAGGAGCTAGTAATTCAGTGTTAAGGTTTTGTAACAAGCAAACATCAACGCCTTGAATGTTTTGCAAAGCTTTCATTACAGGGCAAGGCTTGCTAAGCACTACTAATAACGATTTTTTAACCTTGTAACGCCTGCCGCGAAGCTTTCCCTTACCAGCTCTTATTTTTTTAACACTAGCTCTTTCAAGTTCTTGCTCAAAACCAAGCGCTTTTAAAACTTTTAACGCTTGACTTGTTTTTTCAATGCTTTCAAAATCATCAACCACAAGCACAGGGTAATGTTCTGGAAGCTTGTGACCTCTAAGCTTTACAATTTCAGGATTGAAACTTGCTGAAAACGCTGAGAGTAAAGCTTTAACTCTTTCCTTCTTGTTTAGCTTCCAAGCAAATTTTTTCTCAGGCTTTGGAGGGTGAGCTTTTCTGCCGCCGACAGTGCCAGGAGCGAAAGCGCCAACCCAGTAAAACTGTGAACCCCTCCGGGATAATATCTTCCTAGGCACTCTTGAAATGCCGTAACCATAACCTGTCTTGTAATCCCTACGCCTTCTTGAAAGCTTTGCAGAAGCTTGACCAGCATCTTCAAAAGCACCGTAAGGCTGCCTCTTATGGCTTTGAATAGCAAGCACTGCTTTCTTTATTAAATCCTGTCTCACAGGCTGGAGCAATGCTTCAGGCAATGGAAGTTCTTTCAATGCTTGTCCTTCCAAATTTTTAAGCACAACTTTCAAAGCCATAAGCAACACCTTTCTATTTAACAATTCTTGAAATCGTTAAAGGTTCTTGCTTTTTAGGAGTTAAAGTTAAAACTACCTGCCTCTTAGCAGGTCCTGGAACACTTCCAGCTATTAAAACATAATTGTTACGGATAACGCCGTACTTGTGAAAGCCAGACGCAGGTGTTACAGCATTAGCGTCATCTCCAACCATTAACACTAACTTGTTACGCTCAGTTCGTAAATGAAAACCATGCTGCCCAGCTTTCGCAACCCGCCACATGATCTTGCCTTGAGCATTCCAAGGACCAAGGCTTCCAGGAGCTCTCCTGCCTTTCTCGCTTTTATGCTGTTTCAAGCTAATGCCGAAGCGCTTGACAGGTCCTTGAAAACCTTTACCCTTACTAACAGCGTGCACGTCAACAAACATTCCAGGTTGAATAACATCTTTCACGCTTATGAAAGGTTTTTCTAAAACATTGCTTAGGTTTTCAGGTAAAACTTTAAACTCTAAAAGTTCAGGCGTCTTCTTCCAAAACTTTGAAAGGTCACTGTACATGACAACGCCTATTAAAGGAATGTTCTCACCTTTTTCTTGAACGTGTTGAACATGCTGCTTTACATCATCAACTGATTGCAATTTTTTAACCTTGGAAACCTTTCTTGAAAGCAACTTGTCAAGTGAAATCACGAACTCCTTAGTAATTGTTAACCCGTTAATCGTTGCCTTGTAAAACCTAACACTGTAAACCTTCATGTTAGGAGCTTCTAAAACAGTTACTGGAATACTGATTTCTAAGCCTTTAGTCATAGAGTTTTTCCTGTTATCAACTGCTAAAACATGAAGCATTCCAGCCTTGTAAGTTAAAAACCCTGCTAAAGCATTGACAGTTGCGTAACGCCAACTCCTAAGGCGCGGTGTTAACTTCTTAGCGCGCTTTCTAGGCCAAAACTGCATGCTGCC
>JAGGZX010000088.1 GCA_021161785.1 Candidatus Woesearchaeota archaeon
GCAACATATAAATGGTTTGTTTTAAAGCTATTGAAAAATCATTGCTAGGTCATAGAATTTTTGATAAAACTTTGAACTAAAAACTTTAAACGGGGGTGAGATTCATGAAGCTCTCAAAAAACGAGATCAAGCTATTAACGTATTTCAGGAATAACGCTAGGAAGCCTTTAACAAGGATTAGCAGAGAGACAAGGATTCCAGTAAGCACGATTTTTGACAAACTCAAAACATATGAAAAGCTATTCATAAAGAAATACACAACACTCATAGATTTTCGCAAGGTAGGCTTTGACATACATGTAGTCATGCTTTTTAAGATTGGAAAAACCTCTAAACAGCAATTCCAAGAATTCATAACACGTCATCATCGCGTTAACAATGTTTTCAAAGTGAACAATGATTACGACTTTATCGTTGAAGCAGTTTTTAAGAAGATGTCTGAATTCCAAGAATTCATTGATCGCACAGAGCGTTTTGAAGTTCTTGACAGGAAAGACTTTTTCATAGTGCAAGAGATTGGCAGGGAATGCTTTTTGTCAAGACCTGAACAAATAGAACTCTTATTTCCAGAATTGAACGAGAAAAGAGCTAAAATAATAATCTAAAAATCTAAGGACATAATCTAGACAATTAGCTTTGAACAACTTTTGAGAAAATCCTGCCACGGATCAAGTGTGTGGGAGCTCCAGTAATGTTTTGACTAATGTTAAAAACTATGTCAATTGCTTGTTTTGAACCAATGCTAAGCGGCAAGTTTGAATCCCATCTAGGCATGTTGGGATTTGTGTGGGGGTTTGGGTTGTCTAAAGTGTAGCTATTAAAACTTGTTTCTTCTCCAGGTGCTAGTGAAGAAGAATCACCGACTATAGAGTCAACGTCATAATTTACTACTAGCTGTCCATCAAGATATACTTGAATGTTATGAATCTTTATACTCACAGGGAAGTTACTCCTAATGTTTATGTCAAAGCCTCCGGGATGATTATTGCCTGGATCTGCTTTCAGTCTAAAATCAACGCACTGGAGTTGAGGTCCTAAATCGCAATAATCGCTTAGGTATCTGGAAAAGTCTAAATAACCATAATAAGTTAATATCCAAAGCGTTGCGAGAATTGCTAGTAAAGCCCAGCCATAAGTAACTATGAATTCTAAAGCTACTTGGCCTTGTGAATTTACTGTTTGAAAACATGTTTGAGAATGCTTTCTTGAATGTTTTTGCAACACACCTCTTTTCATGTAAAAGCTTTATGCTTGCAGAGTTTTTAAATCTTTTGATTTGTCTTTGATTTGTCTTTAAAGCAATGGGGCCGCGAGGATTCGAACCCCGGTTGCCACCACCCCAAGGTGGAGTGCTGCCAAGCTACACCACGGCCCCAAAACACCCTAAATAATTGCGTTTAATGTAAAGGTTTTTATAGTTTTTCAACATTACGCTTTCATGCAGTTTTCAAGTTTAAAAACTGATTTAAACTTCCTAAACACTAAATGCATTCCTAGTTGTAACAAAAATTTTAGCCAAGGCTTAGACGCAATTGTTGAACGCTTTATAGGTTGCTTAATGTGCGATCCAAGCTTGACTGAATTGCAATTCAAATACATTCAAACAAGTGATTATAAAGGTTTTTTAATACAAGGATTTAAAGGATTTAACCAGCAATCAAGGCAGCAAGAGTATAGAAATCGTATTTTAAACCAAGACAAGCTTAGTGTTAATGCTTTGCCTTACCAAAATTTTCAAGTGTTATTAACTTATGGCTTTGTTGAAAGCATTGGTGAAATCGCTGGTGAAATCGCTGGTGCTAGTAGTGCTAAAAATTACTTTTTAAACGCGGATTTTCAATTTGCTAATAATTTCGCTGATAATGTTAACAATTCTTTTTTAGACACGCGTTCTTTGAGATTAGAGTTTTCTAATTTGAAAACTGTTTTAATGCCATACTTTTTTAGTGTTGTAGAGCGTTTCTTAAGGCTTGCAATGCATGAAGGTTTTTAGTTTTTAACCGAAACATTTATAAAGGTTAAGCACGTATATCTTTTTATTAATAACCACTTTTTAGTGGTTAGAAACATTTTTAAATGCTTTAAAAACGCTTTAAAAACTTTGCTATGCGTTTATTATGAAACATTTATGCAAACATACAAACCAGGTGATAAGAATGGTTAAAACAAAAAAGCAACGATTGCAAGAAAAGCTGTTAATAGCTGGAGCTTTAATCACAGGCTTAGCAGCTTATGTTGGGTTAAAACAAGACTGGAATGAAACAAGAAAGATTGATGAAATGATAAGCAATGCAAGGATTGTAACAATTCAGATCCAGCCAGGAGAAACGTTTTACAATCTTGCAATGCAAGAATTGAAAGCAGCAGGCGTTGGTAATGATTATTTAAGGTATGGCATAGAAGAATACTTAGCCAAGGTAGAAGAACTAAATAACGTGAAGTCAAACAAGATTTACGCGTTTCAAGAGTATAAGCTTTTAGACTTAGACAGTGATGGTTATATAGGTAATAAACAGTAAAGCGTTCTGTTAGCAATTTTTTGCTTTGTTTTTATTAAAAAGCAATGTTTTGCATAGAAAGTTTTATAAAAACTTGCAGCAAAGATTAATGCATGCCAGACAGCATTATAACAGAACAAGCTAGAAAGTCATTGTTAAGCATTGGCAAGGATTTCAAATGGAAGCCTGAATACATGGAAATCAGTGACGAGTACTATGACGAGGTGCCATATCCAGAGCCTTTAAAGCATTACAGGCTAGTGTTTGAAAGTGCTGCAGCGAATGTTGAATCAGTTTATTACTGGATTCTAGAACACTTAAGACAAGACAGGGGCTTCCCAATCATTGAAAAAATTGTTGACACGTTCTCAGCTTCTGAAAGCTCAGCTTTTTGGGGTGTTATACAGCAAAGAACTGCTGTTCAAGAAGATAGAGCTTCACAATTCCTAGCTGTTATTGGTAAAATGATTAAAGAGTTATTCCAAATCGTTAGAGAGTTACGCATCATTGAAGAAAGGTTGAACATTTACAAGAACTGGGGTAAAGACAAAGCTTCAGATGTTACGTTGAAAGGATTGTTTGTAGACCTTGTTGAAGGCGGTGCTAAGAATCCTCAATCAGTGTTTGGCATGGCTTCAGAAGTTGGTTTTACAATACTGCCAGACTTGTTTTTCAACACGCATGTTTACAAAGCTGAAGACGTTGACAAAGTTGTTGACGCTTTGCCTTACAATAAAGCTGTGAAGAACGTGTTGAAGAGAAAGCTTGTGTATTTCATACAATGGGTTAAAGCAACTGATAAAGAATTGAAAAACCGTTGGAATTTCACTTTGCGATATTTACGCCAACACTGGGCTGTTATTAAAATGTATATTTCATGGGTGAAGCCTTACTTGAGGAATATTAAACGTTTAAACCCTAAACAAAAACACATTACAAGCGCTGACTTGATAACAGCTTTTGAAACCTCAATCATTGAGATAGAAATCCTTGCTAGGCGCAAAGTTGGAAGTGCTTACAGCTGCATCTTAGTAAACTTAACGCACAGAACAAGACCTAGCATGGCTTACCAGCAAGAAGGTTTTCAACGAGGACCATTGCACACTGGCAGGGTTGAAGTAAACCTTAGAGCTTATGCTTGGACTGAGCAAGAAATTGAAGCTTACAAAAAGCTTCGCGAAGAAGAAGACTTTGAAATCTTGGGATTGATAGATGACTCTGTAAAAGCTGCTCTAGACGCTTTGAGAGATGATCTTGAACGCTACCTTAAAGAAGCTGGTGAGAGCGAGTTCACAGACAAAGCATTGTACAATCAATATAACAAGCAAAAGCAAGAACAAGAAAAGCAAGAATTGTCACAAGTTTCTAGTGCTTTAGAACCTTTCAAGTATTTATTCTTAGGGTTTTATGACTTGTTCAAAGCATTAACTGGTTTTAAAGGTTTGAAAACAAAGCATGAAAAAGTTATTGACAAGTCAAGCGCTAAAAAGCATGCATTGCTTAACGCTTGGCTCACTTATAATATTTACAAAAAAGCTCATGGAATGCTAAGCTGGTAATCAAGCCCCATGATCATGGCTGATGAAAATCTTGATGAAGTTCAAAACCTTTCAGACTTGTTAGAAGAGCTTTCAAAGCTTTCGCCAGAAGAGCGTTTGAAGCGTGTAAGGCAGTTGCAACAAGAAAAGCGTAAACGCTTGGAAGAGTTAAGGCAAAAACAAGAACTAGAAGAGAAGAGTTTAAAACAAGCTGAAGAATTGTTGTTAAAAGCTTTACGCGAATTGATGGAGGAGGAAGAAAAGCTTTTACGAGAAAGAGAAGCTAGAAGGCAACAAGAAAGGCGAGAACAAGAACAAACGCTTGAAGAAGCTTTGTCAAGCACTGAGGCAAGCCCTGAATCAGAAGTTGTGAACGTTAATTATGGAATCCCAGAAACTAGCAGTCAAGGTGTTAGCCAGCTCAACACCAACATTTACTTGACAAGCTTGGAAGAGCAGCAAAACATTTATAACCTTGCAAGACAGTTAGCAGTTAAAGCTAGAAATCAAGAATTATCAAGCGAGGAAAGACAAGAGCTTTCAAACATTTTAAACGTTGTGAACGTTCAAAACCAGTACTTGCAATCACTGCCAGAGAATGTTCAGCGTGAGAGAGATCCTTACAATTACATCACTAGGATTAAGCAAGTGCTTGAATCAGCAGTTGAGTTGCAAGATAAAATGCGAGAATCTTACAAGGTTAGAAAAGGCCATGGATAAAGTTTTAGAGGGTGGTGAAAATGCAGTTCAATGTTTTACCATACACTAACACGTTTGACAAGGCTTACTACTACCCAGTTATTGACTTAACACCTGAAGAACGCTTACCAGTGCCTGAACAAGAGCAGAAAGAAACAATACACTTAACTCCAAAACAAGTGGGTGTTAGTTTAAACCCTTTCGCACACCCAATCCAAGCCTTGCAAGAAAAGATCAGGGAAGGAGCTAGTCGTGTTGAATTCGGATTCTTCGGAGCTGGCAAGGGTAACGCGCAGCAATTCACTCCAGAAGCTATTGGCAAGACAGAGCGTGAAATGTTAAGGAATCTAGCTGAGATTAATGAAGTAAAATCATCAACGCATGCAACTGTTGCCACTGGCAGCTTAGCAGGTTTTGACGGTCAGAGAGGAGAATTCAGTGATGAAATGCGCATGCAATCATTGAAAGAGATTGCTAAAGCCATAGACTTTGCAGCTGACGCAACGCACGGCGGTCCTGTAGTTGTGCACTTGCAAGAATTCCCTAGGCCTATAACAAAGCTTAAAGGTTTCAGACCGTTCGGCCTTGAAGGTAAGGAGAAAGAAAAAGAGTTAATCATAGTAGCTGACAAAGAGAAAGGTAAAATCCAAGCAGTTAGGAGGGATATTGAGCTTTACGAGCCAGAAATGGAAAAGGTTTACAACCCGCTAACAGGAGAGTATGAAGAAAGACCAAAGTTTAAGAACGGCCAATTGGTTATGAAAAAACTAACTTATGACGATGTTATGAAAATTGAGAGAGAGAAAGATCCAAATGTGCATCCAGATGTTGCGTTTTTAAAACATTACTACACTTCTAAGATGAAAGAGTTAGAAGCAGAATCGTTAAGGTATTCTGAAGAAATTAAACGTGTCAGGGAGCGCTTGGAAAAGATTCGTAAAGCGTTAAAGTATTATCAAGAGTTAAAGCAAAAACTGCCACCTGAAAAATGGAATATTTTTAAAAAAGTTGCTCAGACAGACGAGTTAGGAGTGCTACCTCCAGAGGTTAAAGATCCTGTTGAATACTTGAAAGAGAAAGAGAAGGATTATCAAAGCCATTTGCAACACATGGAGAAGTATATTGAGCATTATCAAGAACAGCTTGAGCGCATGAAGTCAGATATTTATGATGAAAAGGGCAATCTCAAAATTGTTCCAGTGGAAGAAGTTGCTTTGGAAAAGACTTCTGACACTATTGCAAGAGCAGCGCTCATTGCTTTGGAAAAAACACGTCAGAAGAAACATTTGAAACAACCCTTGTTCATAGCTCCTGAAAACATTTTCCCAGAGACTTACGGTAGCCATCCTGAAGAGCTTGAAAAAATCATTCTTGCAAGTCGTAAAAAAATGGTTGAGTTTTTAAAACAGCGCGGTTATTCAGAAGCGCAAGCTAAAGAATTAGCGAAGAAGCATATTAAAGCAACGCTAGACGTTGCTCACATGAACTTGTGGAGGAAGTACTTTAAACCTCCATCTCCAAACATGAAACCTGAAGACGTTGACAAAGCTTTCAACAAGTGGTTTGTGAAGCAAGTTGAAAAGCTTGCAGAGAAAGGCATTGTTGGCCATGTGCATTTAAGCGACAATTTTGGTTTTGACGATGAGCATTTAAGCCTTGGCCAAGGCACTGTTCCTTTAAAAGACCTTATTAAAGCTTTAAAAAAGTCTGGCGTTAAAGACATGATTGTTGAAGTTGGAAGTTTTAACCCTAGAACAGGATTGCATGACGCTTGGCGTTTTTTAGGCACTCCATTGTACAGGGTTGCGAAGCCAGCAACGTTTGGAATGATGAGCAGAGCTCATTATGGTTACATTCAACCACCGTTTTACATTGTAGGCGCTTACGCTCCTAGTAATGAATGGAAGCTTTGGAGCGAGGTGCCTTTAGAATAAAAAGCAATAAAAACAATGAAAAACAAATAATGAAAAACTTTGAAAAAACTTTTTAAA
>JAGGZX010000026.1 GCA_021161785.1 Candidatus Woesearchaeota archaeon
CATAGTTAAGCAAATGATATCAGAAGGATTGATTAATGTTTAAATGTTAAAAGCTTTTTTCTAAATTTTTCTTTTTGAAGCGAGCTATAAAAAATAGAAAGATAAAAAATCATTTTTCCTATCTCTTAGTCATATTGAAGAGTAGAACCAACATTGTTATTATTATCACCACCACTATCGCTATGATTACTCCAAGCCAAAAGTTTGGATCTTCGTAAAACCTTGTCTCAACACCGTAAAAAGTCATGCCTGTTGGTGTTATTGGCTGTGCTTGAGGTTGAACTTCTGGCTGCACGATCTCAATTGTTGTAACGTTTTGTTCTTCTGCTTGTTGTGGTTGTTGCTCTTCCCCTGGTTGTTGTTCCTCTACTGGTTTTTCTAAAACGTTAAAGTCAAAGCTTGCAACATCTGAGAGCTCGTCATTGTCATAGTATGTGCGCACTATGAACACATAACTACCAGGTGTTGCGTCTTCAGGTATTGTTATAGGCACACTCACCAGTGTTTCTTCATCTCTGTCAAGCACAATGCTTGTTTTGTGCTCTGCAATGTTTAACTCAGTGTTTGTTATGAGCACTCTCACAGCATCCTCGTCATGGCGACCAGTGTTTGCGATGCGCACATCAACATCAAATGTTTCTCCAGGATATGCTTCTTCCCTAGCAGGGCTCACTCTTAATATTTTAATCTCATGACTTTCACGTTCAACAGATAGTGTTATGAATGTTTCAACAACATGTTTTGCATCGTTTTCGTCTTCACCTTCAACCCTTATTTCTAAATCATATTCATCTTCATCAGTGTCTAGAGGTATTTCAAAATTTAATGTTACCCTATGCCTCCTGCCGTCTGCAAGGTCAAACTCGTCACTTTCTTCATCCACATCTAGGTCAGAGTTTTCAATGCTCACTGTTATGTCTTTAATCTTCACATCTTCCTCAAACGTGTTTTTAACCTCTACTTCCAAAGAAACATCCACTCCTGGAGGTATGTTGTCAACTGTTTCTTCAGGGTCAACGTCTTCAGAGTGATCGTTAAAACTAATGTCCATGTCTCTTATTTCTAAATGGCTTATTGTTTGCAAGTACAAGTTTTTCGTTCTGGAAACCTGTCCTTGAGAGCTGTCAGCAGTAACTGTTAACACTCCTATTTGTTTCAAACCACTGTCCTGGTCTTCTGGAACATAGCAAGTGATTGTTATGTTAACAGTTTCTCCAGGGTGTATTATTGCTATTGTTTCAGGACTTGCTGTTAGTTCATATTTTGAATCAGCAGTTATGCTTAGAGCAATGTTTGTCAAGTCAACGTTCCCAGTGTTTTTTATCACAGCAGTGCTTGTTGTGTAAACACCTCTCTCTTGATCTTCACTGCCCAGATTGTTCACAGTTACTTCCATGCTTGCAGTTTTTTGCTGCGCAGTTATTGTTTTGACAACAACGTTGTTTGTAACGTTTGACTCGTTAGCAATGATTGTTGTGTTAGCTTTTAACTCATGCAAGCCTGTTGTGTTCAAAACAACTGTAAAGGTTTTCGTAACGCTTTCATTCGGGTTGATAGTGAATTCTTCAACTCCTTGCTGCGATCCATCAACATAGAAGTATAATTTCAAAGTTTGGTTTGTTAGTGTTGAAGCATTGTCTGTTGCGTTTAAAGCATATGTGACAGTGACTTCTGCTTGGAATGCTGTGTTCACAAACACTGTGCTCGGAGCATTCATAGATGTTGTGATGTCAAAAGCTATTGCTGTCTTCACTGTTATCAATACAAATATTAAGGCTGTTAGGAAAGTGCTAAGCCTTGTTATAGCTTTTAAAGCTTTAGCATGTTTTAATTGCTTTGCAATGCGCATTGTATCACCCCAACGTTTTTAGCATGCTTGAATATCGTGCTTAAACATTCAATTTTTAGTAGTAACTAGGAGTGACTATTATGAAGTAGTATTTAAACTTTTCGTTAAATTTAAAAACCCTATTTAAATGATTTATAAATGCTTTAAAAACCATTTTAAAAAGCTTTAATAAAAAGCTTTAAAAACATGGTTGAGCAAAACAGGTCCAAAACCGAAAAATTTAAATATAACTTGCAATCTGAGCGTTTAAAAGCTTGTCAAGCTTTTTAAAAAAGGGGGTTGGCAAATTATTTATTAAACCAGTTTTAAACACGTAAAACATTAAAAACTTTAAACATTATTCAACGTTATTCGTTAAGTCAACGCTGTTACAAGCCTTGATAACAGCGTGGACATTGACTTCTCTAACAACAAAAACCTATTGATAATGCTAGACATATAGCGTTATAATTTTTGTTTTTAGGTCTTGTTGTTTTTTAGGCTTGTTAAAGCTAGGCATTGTTTTTTGTTTTTAATAAAAACTTGCGGGGGTGGGATAATGAAATTCCCATTTTTAAACCAAAGCTTTAAAACGCGTTCTAAAACCTTGTTAAACATTTTAATCGTGTTGGCATTAATTCTAAGCATTGCCTTCTTTGCAAACACAAACATTGTGTTAAGCAATGCAAAACCAAAAGCAGAGGGAAACATTAACGAGTTTAAACCTGTTAAAGCTTTAGACGAGAGTTACTGGTATTGCGACATGCCCTTGGCAGGTGTTTTTAAGCAAAACACTGGCATAATAACACAGTCTCCTAACAAACAAATGAACAATTTGAAAGATTTAAAAGAATTACCAGGCATTAAAACAAACGGTGTTATAATACAATTAACAAAAGATTCAATGTTAGAGTTTAAAAAACAGTTAGAAAGCCAGTTAGCTAGCAAACAGATTGATAAAGCAATGTTTAACAAGCTTCTAGCAAAGCATGAACAAGAAATTACGCAACAGCAAGAACAAATCATCACAATCATTGAAAACGCGTTTAACAAAAAGTTTGACAAAAAACAAATCAAGGCTTACAAGCAAGGCTTGAACGCAGTGTTTTTTAAACAGTTAACAATGCAAGAATGTGAATTATTAAAAAAACAACACTCTAGCCTTGTGAAAAAATGCTTTCCAAACAGGGATGTTAAAGCAATGCTTTCAGAATCAGTGCCTTTAATCAGAGCTCCACAAGTCTGGCAAATGCATGACGCTTCTGGCAATAATGTCACAGGCTTAGGCGTTGTGATCGCGATCATAGACACAGGCGTTGATTATGAACACCCAGACCTTGGAGGTTGTTTTGGCGCTAATTGCAAAGTCATTGGCGGTTACGACTTTGTAAATGATGATCCAGACCCTATGGATGATAATGGTCATGGAACGCATGTTGCAAGCATTGCAGCAGGCACTGGAGCAGCTAGTAATGGATTGTTAAAAGGCGTAGCTCCAGAAGCGAAAATCCTTGCTTACAAAGTTTTAGACAGCAATGGCGTTGGATGGGAGTCTGACGTCATAGCAGGCATGGAAGCAGCTTACAGTCAAGGAGCTGACGTTTTAAGCATAAGCATCGGCGCTTGGGTTTTCCATACTTGCTTTGACTATGCAATGTCTGTAGAAGCTGAAACACTTGCATCTTACGGCATACCCGTTGTTGTTGCTGCAGGTAATGCTGGTCCAAATATTATAACAATAACAGCTCCTGGGTGTGCACCTTCAGTCATCACAGTTGGTGCTAGTACGAAACAAGACAGCATAGCAGTGTTTAGCTCTTCAGGACCTATAAATTACGTTGCAAAGCCAGACATTGTAGCTCCAGGCGTTAATATCTGTGCTGCTAAAGCTTCAAACACTTGGAACGCGAACTATTGTTACGGCACGAGCTATGTGCTTGCTTCAGGAACAAGCATGGCAACGCCTCATGTTTCAGGCGTTATAGCTCTGTTAAAGCAATTACACCCGAACTGGAACAGCAACGTGTTAAAACAAGCTTTAAAAGACACTGCAATATCATTAAATGAAAACATTTCTCGCCAAGGATTTGGCAGGATTGACGCACTGCTAGCTGCAACTGAAGAAACACCTAGCATTGCAGTGTTAAACCCTTTAAACCCTGTGTTTAACGACAATGTTTTAAGGATTACAGGCACAGCTGCAGGCATAAACTTTGAAAAATACAAGATATTTATTGGTGAAGGATTACACCCTAGTAGTTATCAATTATTATATGAGTCTTCAACACCTATCATTCAAGGCATTCTTTACGAAGCGCCTAGCAATGAATTACCTAGGGGTAACTATCAAATAAAACTAGAAGTTCAAGACCATGACGATAAAGGCGAGGCTAGAATTCACAAGAGTTACGCATACCTAATCAACCGTTACAATGAACGCATAAAGCAAGGATGGCCTCAAAGAGTTGAAAAAGTGTTATTCCTTTACAGCAATGTGTTGTTAAGCTCTATAACCCCAGTTGTAAGCCCTGACAATGACTTCATAGCATTGTCAACAACAATGCTTCCAAGCACTTCCAAGGTTTACGCTTTCACTAGCAATGGCGGCTTACCACAAAACTGGCCTGTTCAAATACAAGGCATGACTGCTACAACTCCAAACTTTTTTGTAACAATTGACGACGTTGACAATGACGGAGAGCAAGACATAATAATGGTTACGTTGTCACTGACTTACACTAGTGGAAGCACGAACATCTATGTTTTTAACAGAGACGGAACAATAAAGCAAGGATGGCCTAGAGTGATAGATGAAGTTCCATTCACAGCTGCTGTAACAAAAGACATTGACAATGACGGTTTGAAAGAAATCATTCTAACATTAACAACGTTTGAAACAAATGATGATGTTTTAAGAAGTAAGATTTACGCTTTCAAGCCAGACGGTGTTGTGATGAATGGTTACCCATTAACCTATCCAGCCTTGTATGGTTATACAAGGTCAATGCCTGCAATTGGAGATTACGACAATGACGGTGAAGACGAGTTTATAATATTCACTGTTAAAGGACACTTACTAGCATTGTCAAACACTGGTGTTATAGAACAGTCTAGGCGTCTATACGGTGATGAATATGAAGACAATCAAGCAACAATATTCCCAGAAATTGTAGACATAGACAATGACAACGTGCAAGACATTGTGTTACTAATTGACAAGGTTTACAACGTAGAGCCTCCAAACACTTACTATGCAGACGATGTTTTATATGTCTTAAACCATGACTTTAGTGACAAGCCAGGATGGCCTAAACACCTAGACACAGTTACAGACATACAATTCCTAGCGCCGCCAGCGATTGCAGATGTTGACAATGACGGATTTTTAGAAATCGGTGTTAAAACAATTCACTACACTTACTTGTTAAACCATAAAGGCCAAGTGCTTTCAGGATGGCCTAAAACCAACAATCATCACAGCTACTCAATAGGCTTGAGAGATGGGGTAACAATTGCAAACATTGACGAAGATCCAGATTTAGAAATCCTTACTTACGACTTCCCAGACTTTAAAGTGTTTAAAAAAGACGGAACTTTAATGGAAGAGTACAGCTTGAGAGATTGGTGTTTCATAGACGGTTACATAACAGTGAAAGACATTGACAGTGACGGCTTGCAAGAAATCATTGCCGCGAGCGGTGATGGTTATGTATACGTGTTTGACACTAATGGACAGGCATCAACAACGAATGATTGGCAAATGTTCAGGCAAAGCCCGAACTATCAAGGTTTTTATGAATTTAGAGAATGTCCAGAATTCCCAGGGCAATGTGATTCATGGCTCGGCGACGTAGACTTTAACAACTTATTAACAAGTTTTGATCTAGAATTGTTAAAACACATGATTCCAAACCCGAACAGTAATTCACAACAAACACCTCCAAACCCTTGCGCAGACATTGTTAGGGATTGCGAGATAAACATTAAGGACTACACAGCATTGCAAGACAGGATTAACAATTGCGAGCCAGGACTCTACTACTGCGTTAGCAAGCCAGGATATTGTAGTAATGGAGAATTAGTTAGTAATTGCCATGTTTGTGGCTGTCCCAGGGGTAACATATGCCAAGAAGACGGCACTTGCAAGCCAGTCATGGTTTCACCGTTTACAAAGATTAGCAATAAAGACAACAACTAACCAAAATTTTTTGTTTTAAAGTTTTAATTTTTTCTTTTTAAAAATTGTTTTTCAAGCTTTAGAACTCGTCTAGTTCTTCAATCTTTAACAATCCTTTCTGTTTCAACCACTCAACCTGGGCAGGCCTATACTTGAAAATAATATCTCCCTTCTCATTGCTTTGAAACTCCCAAGGCTGCACTAAAACAATATCTCCCTCTCTAAGCCATATGTAACGCCTAACCTTGCCTGGAACTCTGCAAACCCTTGTATGACCGTCCAAGCAACGCACTCTAGAACGACCAGCACCTAAGCGTTGCTCTATAATGCCAATAACTTGGTTGCCTTTCGGAAGCTTAATCCTTGAAATTAAGTATTCTTCCTCAGTTTGAAAACCTTGCTTGTTCTGACCTTGCTTTTTATTCTTAACCATTCATTGTTAAGGTTTTAAAACCTATTTATAAATTTTTAGCATTACATTTTTAAATGTTTAAACACTCACAACATTCATGAGTGTTTTCAAGAAGAAGCAAAAATCTAAAAACATTTTAAACGCTTTCAAACTTAAAAAATTAACAAGCAAGCAAAGCTTAACGCAAAGCTTTACAAGTAAAAAACAAAAACCTCAACAACCAACAACCCAGCCAGTATACATTGTTCAAAAACGTTCCAGTTTTTGGAGATGGGTTTGGATTTTCTTCATAGTCATGTTTTTTATTAACTTATTATTCCCCCCGAGCAGGGGTAATGTTGCAGTCATAAAAATTGACGGTGTTATAACAACTTCAAACTCTGGGTTGTTTGCAAGCGTTGAAAGTCAAGACATTGTAAGCTTGATAAAAAAAGCTGCAGATGACGATCATTTTAAAGCTATTGTTTTAGAAATTAACAGCCCAGGAGGCAGTGCTGTTGCTAGTGAGGAAATTGTTAACGCTGTGCTAGAAGCTAGGCAGAAAAAGCCTGTTATTGCATGGATTCGCGACATTGGAGCTAGCGGTGCTTACTGGGTTGCAAGCGCTGCTGATTACATCATAGCTAGCAAGGCAAGCATTGTCGGAAGCATAGGCGTTAAAGCTAGCTATGTTGAACTAGCAGGTTTTATTGAACGTTACAACGCAACTTATCAAGAATTAACGTCTGGAGAGTTTAAAGACATGGCTTCACCGTTCAAGCATTTAACACTTGTTGAAAAGCAAAAAATCTTGGAAAAGCTAAGAAAGATTCATGAATACTTTAAAACATCAGTCAAGGCGAATAGGAATTTAACAACTCAAGACATTGAACGCGTTGCTAATGGAGAATTCTTCATAGGCCTTGAGGGTAAAGAATTAAAACTTATTGACGCGTTCGGCAGCAAGCAAGAAGTGAAAACGTTCCTAGAGGAAAAGTTAAACACGAGCATAGATTTTGAATCGTTAAGCATTAAAAAATCTTTGGTGGGCATGTTTAAAAGCTTTGGAGCTGCAAAGCAAAAAGCAAAGCCTAGCTTTTCAGAATTATTACTGGTTTCAGACTACTTTCTCATAGAAGCAAAGTAAAAAATCAAAGCAATGCTTAATAAAACAAAAACTTATTACCAACAAAAAATGCAAGCGAAAATTCCAGTGTTGCTAGCGCCTTACTCTGCTGGCAGTTTAAAAATGAAAGGTCAAGAACTAGCTCCCAAGCAAATAATGGACGCATTCTTAAACATTGAAAAACCTTTTTTTAACAAAAAAATCTTACCTTTTGAAACAAAATACTTGGTTTTAAATAACCAAAACATTGATCAAAGCTTGAAAAAAATTTTTGAAACAACAAGCCAAGCATTGAAAGCTTTGAAAACAAAATTTTTTGTAATGCTAGGAGGTGATCACTCAATAACATTGCCTAGCTTTCAAGCATTACTAGCAACACAGCCAAACTCTGGATTAATTATTTTTGACGCGCACCCAGATTTAGAAGTGCATGCAGGCATTGCCACGCATGAAGACTGGTTAAGGTTTTTGCTAGAAAACAATGAAGGTGTCAGCAAGTTAAACCCTGAAGACTTAATGATTATAGGTGCTAGGAGTTTTTCAAAAAACGAGTCAGAATTTATTTTAAAAAACAAGTTAAAAGTTTACAATCCAGAAGCATTGCGCGACATTCAAGAATTCACAGACTTTGCAATGAGCGTTGCAAAGAATTGGAATTCAGTTTATGTAAGCATTGATGTTGATGTACTAGACCCAGGATTTTGCCCTGGAGTTGTTTATCCAGAACCTGGAGGCATCTCAACGCTAGACTTGATTTACATGATTCACAGGTTTAAACGCTTAAAAAATCTTAAAGCATTTGACATCGTAGAAGCAAACCCTAAGATTGAACAAAGACTAACAACGATCACAGCTGCAAAACTATTGAAACACGTGTTGACAGAGTGATGAATCCAATAGCTAAATGCTTTTAAAGCTTTAATACTTAAGCAATTTTCCAAACACTCGCTTGATATATGTTAAAACACTGCCTTGTTCTTCATTGGTTTTGCTTTTACCACTAGCAGCTTTCTCAGTCAAGAATTGTTGTAAAGCTTGAGTTTCCTCAGGGGTTAGTTCAAACCAGACCATGCTGTAATCAACGATTGGTTTCACAACGTAAGCAACGAATTCTTTCTCATCAGCAGCTATGAAGACTAGTGGCTTATAAGCATAAACACTGTTGATCTCGTTGTTTATTAATTCTTTCAATCCAAGCCTTGGGATAATGTTTGAAACTTCTAAAAGCAAGTCTTCATCCGAGGTGTAAGCAATCTTTTTACCAGCTAGTTGCTCTTTAACAATGCTTGACCTTTTAGCTAATCGCATTCTCAAGACATCATCAAACCTGAAGCTTTCAGTGTTACCATCTTGAATAGTGTTTGGATAAACAAAGTCTATAGTTGGCAGTTTAGACATGTTTTTAACTTTTTTAAAACCATACTCTTTAACAAGCGACTCAAGCAATTGGTACAAGTCTTTAGCCATGATTCCACCTCGCAATTTTTACATTCAGTTACAGCTCATAACTCTTTTCGTAGAAATTCTTTATAATACTTTTGGTGTTTAGTATTCATTACTGCCATACACCAAGCAATCATTTCAATCGTAATATTTATAAACCCTTTTGTGAAACCTTAAAGCATGGGAAGGGTTAGGACGAAGCTTGTGAAGCGTTTGGGTAATGAGTTAATGAAGCTTTATGCTGACGAGTTCACTACGAGTTTTGAGGATAACAAGAAAAAAGTTGCTGAATTAACAGATGTTACTTCAAAAAAATTAAGGAACGTTATCGCTGGCTATGTAACGCATTTAAAGAAGATGAAGTCTTAAAAACGCATGAACAACAAAAACTTGTAGGGGGTGCAAAGAATGGCGAATGACAACGTGGTTTTTGTGGGTAACAAACCTTTTATGAACTATGTGACAAGCGTTGTAATGCAATTTACAACGAAAAACGCAGACACAGTAGTTGTGAAAGCTAGAGGCAAGTTTATCAGCAAAGCAGTGGATGTTGCAGAAGTTGTAAAGAAGCGATTTTTAGAAAACCAAGTGGAAGTTAAAGACATTAAAATTGACAGTGAAGAGTTTAAAAACCAAGACGGTAAAGACGTCAGGGTTAGCACTATAGAAATAGAACTAGTGAAGAAGTAAAAAAACATGCCAACAAAACCTTTTTAAACGTTTTTTATTTTTATTACAACAACAAAACAAAAGAGGTGTTTTTCAATGGCAAGGGTTGCTCCTTTAAAAGCAAGCTTTCTTGCTTACGCTATATTAATCTTCTTGTTCTCAACAC
>JAGGZX010000031.1 GCA_021161785.1 Candidatus Woesearchaeota archaeon
ATAGTTGAAATTAGAGTATATACTCATAATGAAATTTATAAACAGAATGGAAGAACTAAAATTTTTGGAAAGAAAATATGTGTCTGGAAAAGCAGAGTTAATAATCCTTTACGGAAGAAGAAGAATTGGAAAGACTGAACTCTTACGTAAATTTCTAGAGAAAAAGGCGGGAATTTACTTTTTAGGGAGGTTAGAATCGCCAAGAGAAACAATAAAGAGGTTTAATATTTCATTGTTAGAATTCTTTAAAGACACAGAGCTAGCAAGCAAGATGTTGAGAAATTGGGATGATATTTTAGATTACATAGCTGAAAAATCTAAAAAAACAAGGTTATTAGTTGTGTTTGACGAGTTTCCATTTATTATAGAAAAGTATCCTGCAATAACATCAATCTTGCAAGACAAATGGGATTCTAAATTAAGACATACGAAAGTCATGCTAGTGCTGTGTGGTTCAAGCATTGGAATGATGGAAAAACACACAATATCTTATAAATCACCTCTTTACGGCAGAAGGACTGGACAATGGATGGTTGACAAATTAAGAATAAAACATTTGAAAGAATTCTTACCTAACTACAGCATAGAAGACTTGGTAATTGTTTATTCATGTGTTGACACAATTCCTGGCTACGTCGCAAAGTTTGAACAAAGCAATGTTTGGCATAATATTAAAGAAAAAATTCTTACTAAAGGCGAGTTCCTCTATGAAGAGATAGAAATTCTTTTAAGAGAAGAACTCCGAGACCCTTCAAACTATATGACAATACTATCCGCAATAGCAAGCGGAGCCACAAAATTTAATGAAATACACAACTTAACACATCTTGATAAAAGCCTGCTTTCAAAATATCTTTATATTTTAGAAAGACTTAACATTGTTGAAAAAGAGTTCCCAATTATTTCCCCAACAAAGAAAATGCTGAAGAGGAAGGGAGCGCTATACTTTCTTAAAGACAATTTTTTTGATTTTTGGCTAAACTTTGTGTATCCCAACAAACAAGAACTAGAAAGAGGAAATATTGACGAAATATTGAAGAAGATAAAACAAAACATAAACACTTACCTAGGGAAAAAATTTGAACGGTTTGTGAAAGAACTAATTATTGATACAGGGATCTTCTCTTACACTAAAATAGGAAGGTGGTGGTTTAAAGACAAGGAAATTGACATTGTAGCTTTGAATGATGAGAAAAAGCAGATATTGTTTGGAGAGTGTAAATGGCAAGCTAATGTTAACGCTGAAAAAATTGTTAAAGAGCTTGCTGAAAAAGCTCAATTCGTACAATGGTTTAACAATGAACGCGAGGAAAGCTTTGCAGTTTTTGCTAAGAGTTTTAAAAAGCGTGTTAAGAGTTTTGAAGGCAAGCCTGTGTATTGTTTTGATTTAAAGGATTTAGAAAAGCTTTTTAAAGCTAGAAAGCGAAAAGTTTAAAAATAGTAATTTGTTACTAAGTATCATGTTACTAATTGATAGGTTGGATGAGCTTAAATGGCTTGAACAAGCTTATAATAGCGGGAAAGCAGAGTTTGTTATTGTTTATGGTAGGCGGAGGCTTGGAAAGACTTTTCTTGTTAAGAATTTTATACAAGACAAGGAACATTTTTATTTTCTAGCAAAGCAGAGAAGTTTGGATGTAGAGTTTCAAAGGTTGAAATTAAAGTTTTCAAAAAAGTTTAACGTTTTTCTAGAAGCAAAAAATTTTGAAGAGTTTTTCACTGAGATTTTCGAAAAGGTTAGTTTTGAAAAAAAGCTTGTTTTTGTGATAGACGAGTTTCCCTACTGGATGCACAAGGATGCTGGCATTGTTTCTGAATTCCAATACTTGTGGGATGAATTGCTTGTAGACAAGAACGTAATGCTAATACTTGTGGGCTCTTATGTTTCAATGATGGAAGAGAAATTGCTAGGTTACAACAGCCCTCTTTATGGTAGGAGCACTTCGCACATAAACGTTAAGGAGATGCCTTTAAAAGCTTTGACAGAGTTTTTCCCAAGGTTTGGTCTTAAACACTTGGTTGAGATTTACGGACTTACAGACACTATTCCTTACTATTTGCAAATGATAGAAAGCAAGGATTTAACTCACAACTTGTTAAGACTTCTCAACCCGAATCACAACTATTTTCAAGATGCAGAGATATTGCTTAAAGAAGAAGTTAGGGATTACAACACTTACATTGAAATATTGAGGGCAGTGAATGAGGGTAAGACAAAGCTTAACGAGATTGCAAACGCTGCTAGGGTGGACATTACAAACATTTTAAAATACATTAAAGTCTTGTTAGGCATGCGCATTCTTAGAAAAGTGAAACCAGTGACTTCTAGTTTTAAAGAGAGAATCTTTATTTATGAAGTGAGTGACAATTATTTCAAATTCTGGCTTAGATTCGTTTATAACTTTAAAGAAGAAATTGAAGAAAAGCTTGAAGCACATGTTAAAAGCATTGTCAAAGCTTATGACGCTTACATGGGTTCTGTGTTTGAAAAGTTTTGCATGAAAACAATGCCTTTACTATTCAAACACTCAAAGATTGGCAAGTGGTGGTTTAAGGATAAAGAGATTGACATTGTTGCTTTGAACGAGGAGAAAAAGCAGATTTTGTTTGGTGAGTGTAAGTGGCAGAGCAATGTTAACGCTGAGCGAATTGTTAAAGAGCTTGCTGAAAAGGCTAGTTTTGTTCAATGGCACAATGCTGAGCGTAGGGAGAGCTTTGCAGTCTTTGCTAAGAGTTTTAAAAAGCGTTTGAAAAGCTTTGAAGGTAAGCCTGTGCATTGTTTTGATTTGAAAGACTTGGAACAGGTTTTTAAGGCAAAAAAGCGAAAAGTTTAAAAAGTTGTAAGCAAAGTATTATACTTATGATACAACATTTTATAAATAGAGAGGAAGAACTGAATTTTCTTGAGCGCAAATACTCTGAAAACCATGCAAACCTTATAGTTATATATGGTAAAAGAAGAGTTGGAAAAACAGAACTTGTAAAGAATTTCTTGAAAGATAAGAAAGGGGTATATTTTTTATGCACGAGAGAGAGTTTAGAAGAAAATTTTAAAGAACTAAAAGCGAAATTTTCAGAACTAACGAATAAAGACTATTTTAAAGGTTTAGCCACAAACTCATTTTTTGACATTTTTAAATATTTAGTGCAAGAGATTGGCAAGGAAAAAATTGTTATTGTTATAGACGAATTTCCCTACTTGATAGAATTGCAAAAAGGCGTAGTGTCTATATTTCAAAAAATATGGGATGAATTGCTAATAAAAACCAATGTTTTTCTTATCCTATGCGGGTCAAGCATTGGAATGATGGAGACAGACGTGTTAAGCTACAAAAGCGCTCTTTACGGTAGGAGAACTGGCGAGTGGAATGTTTCTCCACTAAAATTTAGATTCCTAAAAGAGTTTTTTCCAAACTACAAGATAGAAGATTTAATAAAAATCTGGGCTGTTTGCGGAGGAACTCCTTTCTACCTAGCTAAGATGAATCCAAAGCTTTCCGTAGAGGAAAACATAAAACAAAACATTTTAAGGAAGGGAGAAGTCTTGTATAACGATCCAAAAGTTCTTTTAAGAGAAGAATTCAGAGAGCCGAGGATATACACTTTAATCTTAAAATACCTTTCTCTCGGTTACAACACGTTTGGAAAACTCTCCTCTGTAACAGGAATAGAAAAGGGTAACTTATCAAAATACATAGCCACATTGGAAGAAACACGGATCATAAAGCATGAACTACCCCTAGGGCAGAGGAAGAGAGGCTTCTATGCGATCAATGATCAATTCTTCAATTTTTGGTTCAGATTTGTCTATCCAAACCTTTCAGACTTAGAGATGGGCAGGGTTAAAGAAGTTTTTGCAAAAATTTCTAAGAGTCTGAACAGTTATTACGGCTATTCATTTGAAAACCTTATGCTTGAGCTTATAAAACTTAAAGAGCTACCTCTAGGCGCCAATTTTGAAGAGGTGAGGAAGTGGTGGTTTAAGGATAAAGAGATTGACATTATAGCTTTGAATGAGGAGAAAAAGCAGATATTGTTTGGAGAGTGTAAGTGGCGAGGCAATGTTAACGCTGAGCGAATTGTTAAACAACTTGCAGAGAAAGCGGGTTTTGTTCAATGGCAAAATGTTGAACGTAAGGAAAGCTTTGCTGTTTTTGCTAAGAGTTTTAAAAAGCGTGTTAAGAGTTTTGAAGGCAAGCCCGTGTATTGCTTTGATTTGAAAGATTTGGAACGCATTTTTAAACTTAGAAAGCGAAAACTTTAAATATTCGAAACCAAATTATATACTCATGATTCGAAAACTTTTTGTGGATAGGAAGCGAGAAATTCAATTTTTAGAGTCAAGGTATAAGCAGCCAGGGTTTGAGTTTATTGTGTTGTCTGGCAGGAGGAGGGTTGGTAAGAGCAGGCTTTTGGAAGAATTTTGTAAGGACAAGCCTAATATTTTCTTGATGTGTGAGAACAGGAAGTTCCAATACAACCTGGACAAGTTTAACTTGAGAATAGCAGAGTTTTTTAACATTTCTAAGCCCAATTTTAATTCGTTCACTGAGTGTTTTGAGTTTATAACAAAGACATATAATTCAAACAAGAAATTAGTGGTTGTGATTGACGAGTTCTCATACCTTGCTAAGAACCCTGAAATCGTTGCAGAAATGCAAGGCATTGTGGATGAAGTGTTGAAAGATAAGAACGTGATGTTAGTTCTTTCTGGGTCTATAATAAGCCTTATGGAGAAACACTTGTTAAGCAGGAGTTCTCCATTGTATGGAAGGACTTCTGGAACTGTGAGTTTAAAACCTTTAAAGTTTAAACATCTTTTTGAATGGTTTAAAAACAAGGGTTTTGAAACAGTGTTTAAGATTTATGCAGTTGCTGATGGTATTCCAAAATATCTTGAGTTTTTTAAAGGCGTAAACATTGACAGAGAAATTGTTAACAATTTTTTTAACTCTTCAAGCTTTTTGTTTAGAGAAGCTTATCAATTGTTGAGTGAAGAGTTGAGAGAGCCTGAAACCTATATTCAAATCTTGGAAGCAATTGCTTTAGGCAATAACAAGGTTGTTGAAATCGCTAATTATTCTTACATGAACGCTAGAGATGTTAGTGTTTACTTGACACGATTGATAAATCTAGGTTTTGTTAAGAAATCATTCCCAGTTATTGGTAAAACAAGGAAGAGACCTATTTACGAGATTAAAGACAATTATGTGAATTTCTGGTTTAATTTTGTTTCAAAATACTTTAGCGAGATAGAAGCTGACAATGCACAAGTAGCTATTTCAGAGTTTAAAAAACGGTTCAACACTTACCTTGGCAAAGCGTTTGAAAACCTTGTTTTAGAAATCATTAAAGATTCTAAAATCTTCACATTCACAAAGATTGGCAAGTGGTGGTTTAAGGATAAAGAGATTGACATTGTTGCTTTGAACGAGGAGAAAAAGCAGATATTGTTCGGCGAGTGTAAGTGGCAAGGTAATGTTAACGCTGAAAAAATTGTTAAAGAGCTTGCAGAGAAGTCTCAATTCGTACAATGGTTTAATAATGAACGCAAGGAAAGCTTTGCAGTCTTTGCTAAAAGCTTTAAAAAGCGTTTGAAAAGCTTTGAAGGTAAGCCTGTGTATTGTTTTGATTTAAAAGACTTGGAAAAGCTTTTTAAAGCTAGAAAGCGAAAAGTTTTACATGTCTAAAATGAATTAGTCTAATTTGTTTTAGATAAAACGGTTTGTTTTTAAATCCTTTTAAATTCAAAGCGTGATTGTAACTAAAATTATTATAATCTAGCTTACGAAACTTTTTCTTAACATTAGTTCCTATTGGGAACGAAAAGTTTAAACATTAGTTCCGTTTGGGAACTTAAATAAAAGATTTAGGTTTCTTAGTTGTTCCAATTCACAAGCTTGTTTTTAAATTTACTCTAAACTAATTTTTAACCTTTTAATAGTAACAACCGAAAAATTTTTAAAGCTTTAAATTTTTATTGTTTTTTGATGGTTGTTTCAAAAGGTTTTTCAGGGCTTGAGGCTAAGGTTTTAGGTTTAGCTGGCGGTGCTTTATTGTTAGCTCCTGTTAAGGCTAACACTTTCCCTGTTGTCAGGTTGTTTGACGTTAGCGAGGCTGAAAGACTTGTTAATTGGAGTGACACTACTAGTGTTTTACAATACCCTTTAGTTTTGGATAGTACTGATTTTTTAGCAATGTTTATAGACGCTGCTAGTGGTGAAACTTTAAGCGTTGACACTATAAGCCAGTACACAAATGTTAGTGAAGAAAAAGCTGTGATTCCTGACGAGTTCGGTTTCAAAGCTGTTAATGGCGTTTTAGAATTACCAATCCCTACTAACGCTCCCGGTGTTTTGAGTTTGAACGTTTACAATGTTGCTGGTAGGAGTGTTAAATCAGTTGTTGAGAGTGTTAATCCTGGTTCTTACAAGCTTGGTTTTGAAGGCTTACCAAGCGATGTTTACTTGGTTAGCGCTGACCTTGACGGTTTTAAAACCAAAGCCAAGGTTTTAGTTGTTGATGGCAGGGTTGTAGGCGTTTACAATGTTGATAATCGTGAAAGCGTTGAAAGTGGAGGTGTTGTTAGGCCTGTCTTGTTTAAGCCTTTTAATCCTTCTGGTTTGGATGGTAAGGTTTTGGTTAACGCTTCATTGCAGGATAGTGTTTGGTTGTTGGTTAGAGAGCTTTATGACACGTTAAGCCCTCCCACGCCTGGTGATACTAGCCAGCATTGCATTGGTGATTGGTATGATTTCAAGGCTAAGCTTCCTTACAGTGTTTTAGATTTGGACACTGTTGACGTTTTAATGATTCCTTTTGAGGAGCTTACTGCTGCTGACAGTTTGGGCAGGCCTTACTTTCCTGGCGGTGTTTTGCATGGTATGAAACGCTTGACAGAGACTGATATGTATAGTACTATTTTGAAGCGTTGGGGTGATAACATTAATGTTAACGGTAGGCGTAGCAGTGTGCCTATAAAAGTTGTCACTATTGTTAGCAGGCCTGATGGCACTCCAGCCTTGGATAGCTTGCCAGGCGGTGATTGGACTACAGAGTTTTGGAATTTGATAAGAATGCTTAATGATAGCGTTCCGAAGCATGTTTTGCCTGTGATTGTTGTCCCTTTTGATTCAAGCATGGTTTACCCTCCTTTGCCAGAGACTTTGCCTTACCAAAACTTGACAATGGCTCCTGACACTGTTTATAATGTAGCTATTTATCATTTCGGTGTTTCTGGACAGACAGGGAGCACTGATCCTGGATGGACTCACATGTATAGTTTGAGTTATCCTGTTCCTGGAGGTTCCTTGCCTGTGCGTTGTGGTGCTTGGATGAAAATAAGAACTGACTTAAACCATGGTACAAGTATTCCTAGGGTTCTTGCTAGAGAGTTTGGCCGTGGGATTGGTTTATATGCTAGAGGTCCACCTATTTATGCTATGCATGAGAATCCTGGTGTGAAGAGTTTCCCTAGTTTTCATCATGACGAGTTTTTAATTTTAGGTTTAGATTATGGGTTGACTTTATTCGCGGTTATGAAGCACTACTTGACTAATAATTAAAAGAATTTCTTTTAAAGTTGTTTAATAAACGATTACTGGCATGTAATCGTAAAAGTCTACGCCTAGGATTGTGTATGCACAACAGGATTCGTTCCAGCCAGCACTTATTAACGTGTTGTTTGTTATGTTTACAGGTGGTATCATTCCATAATTGGGTAAGAAACAGCCAAGGTCTGTCCAGTACTCTGGTTGTGTAATCTGATAATTACATTTAGTCTGGTCTGGGATGTCGTAGCATTGTTCTGTCGGGTATTTGCAAACGCCATAATCTATTCTGCCGAGAGTGTCATTCCACCAATCGTTAGTGTCCCATCGGAACCAATCTTCGTCCCATTTTGTGGGGCACCAAACGTTAAACGTTTTTTCTTCACATAAGGGGTTGCAATCCACTTTTACTGTTTGCGGTCCCATGCACACAATTTTAAAATTCTCGCCAGGCCAATTGGTTTGGATAACGCTGCCAACAGGGTAACACCTAGCTCCTGAACCATTGTCAAAAACGCAATCACTAGCGTTAGGACATTCTAACTGAGCAATGTTTTGTGAAAATGGTGGGGGTGTGCAACTGTAAT
>JAGGZX010000059.1 GCA_021161785.1 Candidatus Woesearchaeota archaeon
GCCATGGAGGTGTGTTGAAAATGGACATTTCAAACAGGACTTTGATGTGGTTGTTAATACTTGCAATTGCTATAAGCCTTTGGGGAACAATGACGAGCTTGTCAAAGCTTCAAAGACTTAGCATTACAGGAGCTGTGAGTGCTAACGGAACAGCACAGTTGTACATCAACACAAGCCTTGGCATAATCTTTGCAGTAGACACTGTTGATTGGGGTTCAGGATATGTAAACCAATCAGCAGCTGATTGGTGCTTGCTAAACACTACCGGTGGGAAAACCTCTGGATGTGCAGAGTTCAACACTGTAACGCAAGGACTGGTCATTGAAAACACTGGTAATGCTGTGTTTAGCAGTGTGCAGTTAAAGTCTGAAAAGAATGCTACAGAATTTTTAGGGGAGGACTGCTCTGCAGTGTTTCAATGGAAGATCAGTGAAAACGAAACAGGAAGCTGCGGCACTTTGCATGACACCTCATGGACTGACGTGAACACTTCAGACCCTGGAACAACGATTTGTGAAAACTTTCAATTCGCTAACGATCAAGACAGTTTGCTAGTTGACTTGCAGATAAACTTTACTTATCAAATCCCTACTGGTTCAAAAACAACGCAGTTAGTGGTTACTGGAACGCAATAAAGCAAACACTTGAATTGTTTTTTATGATTTTGGTTTTGTCTTGATTCTCTTGATTCTTCCCAATGTTTTCTTATTTATGCAATTTAATTGCGTTAAATTTAAAAACTGTTTTAGAATTCTAAGCCTTGTTTTTGAATTGTTAAGCTTTAAAAGCAAGCATTAAGCAAAGGCTTTAAACAAAGCTGTGAGGTGATATTTTATGGCAAAGCATAAAAAATTTGAACATGACAAGCATGAAGCTAGAGCAAAGCAACTCTCTGACAAAAAACTGCGAAAATCATTAAATGCTTGGCGCGCTTCAACAATAATATTAGCAGTCATCCTAGCTGTAGCTGTAATATTGTTAGGCATTGGTGTTTTACACCTGGGCCCTGTGACATATCCAGGGGAAAATGTTGTGTCGCCAGACATTGTTAAGGACAAGGTTTTGAAAACAGCTAGGACTTTTATACCTCCACAATTCCAAATCTCTATTACAGATGTGAAAGACATTGGCCCTTTATACTTGCTAACTGTAGAGGCGAGTTCAGGCTTGAGAAAAGAACGCGTGTTTTGGTATGCAACAAAAGACGGTGCTTTATTCTTCCCAGGAGCTATAAACTTGTCAAACCCGAACCCTTCGCAACAAAACAATCAAGGCAACCAAGAGCAAGGTTTCAAGCCTGAAAAAACAGAAAAGCCTAACGTTAAATTGTTCGTAATGAGTTTCTGCCCGTTCGGCAATCAAGCAGAAAACAACTTAGCGCCAGTGTACAAGTTGTTAAAAGACAAGGTTGAATGGGAGCCCCACTACATTGTGTCAAAAACCTCTGATGGTAATTACAGATCTCTGCATGGAAATCAAGAGTTAAACCAAGACGTTAGAGAGCTTTGCGTGTTGCAACATGAAGGCATTGACAAGTGGTGGGACTTTGTCTTAAAAATCAATGAGAAATGCAATTACAGGAATGCAGACACTTGCTGGGAGCCAATAGCTCAAGAACTAGGGTTAAACACTACAATGATCAAGCAGTGTCAAGAGCAAGAAGCTTCGCAATTACTAGATAGAGAGATTGAAGTAACCACTAAGTACAGGGTTTCAGCTTCTCCAACGTTGTTGGTGAATGACAAGCCATACTCTGGCAGTAGAACGCCAGAAGCTTACAAGTCAGCGATTTGTAAAGGTTTCACAACACAGCCAGGCGAGTGTTCTGAAAAACTAGAAAACTCTGGAACTGGAAGTCAAGGCAATTGTTAAGCCTTTGCAATTTTTTTGCTTTTTTAAATTTTAAATCTCTTGAATATTTTTTAACAAACCCTTCTCGCCAAGCAATGCTTTGTTGAAAGAAAAACCATTGTTAGACATTGACAAGTGTTCAACCCTGACGAAAAACCATTGCTTGAAATGCTTAACAGCGATCCAAGGCTCAGCTTTGAAACGCTTAGAAAACTCTAACAATTCTTGAATTTCTTTCAAAGGGAAAAACTTTGTGTTAGTCTTGACAACCTTGCATTCCAAAGCTAAAACTTTAACACCGTTACTAGCTACGATGTCAGGGCTTGGAAATCTAGAGCTACCACTACCAGCAACCCTGACAGCAGCCCAGCCACTAGCCCATAACAAGCTTAAAAGCTCTCTCTCTGCTTGAATGCCTTTACGCTTCCTGCTAGCAAAACTCATTTTTTCAAGCCAATGCTTAAGCCATTGATTGCAAGTTCTTCACAACCAAGCTAACAACTTCTCCAGTAGCAGCATCAATCTTTGCTGAAAGCACTTCCATGCTGCGAGTTAGCAATGTTACAATGTAAACCTGCTTGTTCAAACTCTTCAAGTTTTGCAACACAACAATCTTTCTAGATTGCAACTTTTCATCTAAACCTTGAACTGAAACGTTCTTCTCAACACTGAAAGCTTTAACAGCTTTCTTAACAACTGTTTCAGGGTTTAAACGCACGCGTTCAATGTTTAAAGGTAGCAAGTCCTTCTTACCAGCTATAAATCCTGGCTGTTTTGAAAACCTGACAGGGTTAGTCTTGAAAACGAAAACCTGGCTTTCAGGATTGTAGTCACTGTAATGGAACTCCCAGTCAGCTTCTGGCAGCATGCCAAACATTGTTAGCAACACATGATTTGGATGTTGCGCTTTAAAATCTTTAAACACCTGGCTATTCAACACTTGTTTTAAACAAAGCTTCCAATCCATTTTTAACCATTAAAAAAATTTTTTAATCCTCCTCTAAAATTATGGCTTCTGTAGGGCAAGAGTCAAACGCTTCTTTAACGCACTGCTCGTCTTCTTTTAAAGGCTGCTGCTTCACAACAGCTTTACCCTCATCGCCGATTTCAAAAATCTTGCCGCAAATAGCGCTGCAAGTGCCGCAGCCAATGCATTTCTCAGCGTCAATGCTTACCTTCATAACATTCACCTCCTACAGGTTTTAAAGGTTTTCAAACACAAACTTTTTTTATGAAAGCAATTCATGAATCACATGGTTCTTCAAAGCTTGACATGTTCTCTTTCAAAAACGCTTTAACCTCGTCAGACGCTCTTTCAACGCTCCAAACAGGTTCAAAAACCAAATCAAGCACAGGGTTGAAGCCAGAGTTTTGCAAAGCGTCTTGCATCTGACTCAAAATCACAGGCATTAAAGGACAAAAAGGAGTTGTTAACGTGTGCTTAACATAGCAATGCTTAACACCATCCTCAACAGTTATCACAACCTCGTAAACCAAGCCCAGGCCAACAACATCAAAACCGATTTCTGGATCTTTAACAGTTTTCAAAGCATTCAAAGCTTTCAAAACTTGTTGCTTTTCACCTTTACACTTCACAACAACGCCAGGAACTGGCTGTAACTCATAAAAACCTTTCAAAGCATTGCTTTCTAAATCCTTGCTTTCCAAACCTCTACTTTTAACACTGTCAACCTTGCTCATACAAGTTTTAAAAACAGTTACCATTAAAAAATTTTACTGAAAAACACTTATCCTAAGAAAAATTTTTAAAACAAGAACGCATTTCAAGCTCATGATGTTTAAAAACAGTTTTAAACCAAACCTTTTTTTAACAATCACAACACTTGTCTTGACAACGATTTTATTGTCAATTCTTGCAATGCTTGGCAACGCTTTGCAAACCCAAACCATGAATCAAAGCTTAAACCAAGCAAACAATTCTGAACACAAAACGTCTGAAATCTGGCTCATAGGCATCATTGATTTTCACACTCCGAAAGCAGAGTTTAAAGTGAGCACTACTCTAGATCAAAGCTTGTTAAAAACTGGCAATGCAGAGTATGAATTAAACTTTTACAGCGACCAAGGATTTTTAAAACAGTTTAGGCTTAAAAGCTTGGAAAACAGTTTGACATTCATAGTGCCTTTTGATAACAAGTTTAAATCTTTAGAAGTTGTTCGCAATGGAACAATACTCTTGTACACAGAGTTAGACCTTTGCAATAATAACGGCAGGTGTGACTTGAACGAGAATTACTACTCATGCCCTAATGATTGCTATGCAGCTTTAGACAATGTTTGCATTGCGAAGCAAGACAATGTTTGCGATCCAGATTGTGGCTTGCAAGACCCTGACTGCGTGATTTCAAACAATTCAACAAGCAATTCAAGCATTGTTAAAACTGAAAGCCAATCGCACATGTTTAAAACTCGTGTGTTTAAACATGAAATAACCCCTAGCAATGTGAAAACATTTTTTATGATTGTTATTGGATTACTAGTCCTAGGCATTGCTTGCATAGCGTTAGCAATACTTATAAATGCAAAGTCTAAACCTTGACTTTATGAACCAGCTAGGCATTGACAAATTTTTGAAGTGCAAGTTTTGCAACGCTAGAGCTGTGCATCCAAGGTTAAAGCTGTGCAAGGAACACTTTATAAAATACTTTGACAAGAAAGTTTTAAAAGTTTTAAAACATGTTCCAAACCTTAAAAATCAATCCTTGCTAGTAGCTGTCTCTGGAGGTAAGGACAGCTTGACAGCAGCTCATGTTTTGAAACGTTTAGGGTTTAAAATCACGCTATACTTTTTAAACCTTGGAATTTTTGATTTCAGCCTTGAATCTGAACGCGTTGTGAAGTCATTCGCTAAGAATCAAGACTTGGATTTAAATATTGACGTGTTAAAACCAAGCCTTCCAGAACTATTGCAATCTTTAAACAAGAAAAAAATTTTTAGAAAGCCTTGCAGTGTTTGCGGCTTGATAAAACGGTATCGCATCAACAAGTACACTTTTGAACACGGGTTTTCATTCACAGTTACTGGTCACAACTTGGATGACGAGTTATCACTGCAAGTATTAAACCTTGCAACTCAAAATTTTGAACAAGCAGAACGCTTAAACACTGTTTTAATGCCTAAACCTAGTTTAAAACTAGCTGGCAGGATTAAACCTTTATACTGGCTTTCAGAGTTTGACATTGCGTTATATGCAAAACTGAACAATATTGAAGTAGTCAAGTCTAGATGTGTTTACAACAAGGGTAACAAGCAATTCTTGATCAAGCAATGGTTAAACAATGTTGACCAATCAATACCTTCTTTCAAGCAGGGATTGTTAAAATCTATCCGCAAGCTTTTAAAGCATAAAGTTAAGGGGTTAGAATTTGACACAAGCAATGTTAAGCCTTGCAAGCGTTGCGGATACCCAACCACTAGTAAAGACCAAGTTTGTTCTTACTGCAAGATTTTTGAAAACCTTGATTAAAACATAAAATTTTTCCAAAGATTTGCTAGGAATTGTTTTAAAGTTTTAAACCTTGAAGCATTGCATGCTACAAGACATGCTACAAGCACGCAAACAGTTTGGAGACAAGCAGTTAAGTGACAAACACTTAGTAATGATTAGCTTAACATTAGCGTTTATAGGTCTAGCATGGCTGTTTTTCAACCTTCAACAAGGTTTTGAAAACAATTTAACAAGCAACAATCACAAAAATCAAGAGTTGATTGTTTTACAAGGAAGCATTGCAAGCGTTGTTCACAAGCAATCATTAACAATTATCAAGGTTAAACAAGAATGCGAGTTTCCAGTGATTAGTTTTTCAAACTTGAATGTTTCAAAACAAGACAACGTGACAATACTTGCAAAGCTTGAAAATGACTGTGTAAACCCAAAATTTTTAATAAACCAACAGCAAGGCTTATCTAATGCTAAAAACGATTTCCAATCTAAAACGTTTTTGAAAGCTTTAAAAATCGTGAAGCATTGAGTGAAAGATAAATTTTTAAACCTAAACGTTTCAACAATAAACGCGCCATGATTCAGTGAACACCCTCTGAGCTTGTAAAGCCTGCTGCTCTAGCTTTGCAAGCAATGAAGAACAGAGTAACTGATGAGCGCATTTTTTTAATTTTTAAACCCTAACCAAAGATTCCTTTCAACTCAGAATTCTGCTCTTCTTCTTTCTTGATCTTTTTTATAGCTTCTAAAAAGTGTTTGTAACTAACTTTTGACTTGTTCTGCCTTATAGCAAAGTATCCAGCTTCTGTGCACACAGCTTTGATCTCAGCGCCACTAAAACCTTGCATTTGCTTTGCAAGTTTTTCAAGATTCACATCCCGAGCTAGTGACATGTTCCTAGTGTGTATTTTCAATATTTGCAAAACACCTTTCTCGTCAGGCAGAGGAACTTCTATCAACCTGTCCAGCCTGCCAGGTCTTAAAATTGCAGGGTCTAAAATGTCAATCCTGTTAGTGCTGCCAATAACTTTAACATTACCTAAAGGTTTAAAACCGTCAAGCTCCGCTAACAACTGCATGAACGTTCTTTGAACCTCTCTCTCGCCAGAAGTTCCTAGCTCTACGCGCTTAGCAGCTAAAGCGTCAATCTCGTCAATGAAAACAATGCTTGGCGCTTTCTGCCTTGCAAGTTGGAATATCTCCTTAACAAGCTTTGCACCTTCACCGATAAACTTTTGCACAAGCTCTGAAGCAACAATCTCAATAAACGTTGCATTAGTCTCGTTAGCAACAGCTTTCGCAAGCAAAGTCTTACCAGTGCCTGGAGGTCCGTAAAGCAAAACACCTTTAGGAGGTGTTATGCCAACCTTCTTGAACAGTTCAGGCTTTTTTAAAGGCAGCTCTACAACTTCTTTTAACTCTCTAATCTGGTCTTCTAAACCTCCAACGTCTTTAAACGTTACTCTCGGCTTCTCCATTATAACAAATCTTTCAACCAAAAAGTTTTTCATCACTGGAGCTTTCTCAACAATCGTCAAGTTTTTCTGCTCTACAAAAACAGAATCGCCAGGTTTTAAAAACTTCACGTTAGAAGAAATGTTTACCAAAAACCTGTTACCATTAGGGATTTTTATTATAGCCTTGTCTCCTAAAACTTCTACAACTTCAACAACCATCAAGGCTGGTGTTTTATACCTGTCAAGCTCTGTTTTTAACTGTGTTATTGTTTCTCTCAACATGCGGTTTTCTTCTTCAAGTTCAGAAGCATAAGCAGTGTATGAAAACTCTGTCCTGTTAGCGTTTTTTGCAGGCGGCATACAATAAGGTGTTGTTAACAGTGATTTAAAAGTTTTTTCAAACGCTTTAAAGCTGTGTTGATTTAAACAGGTTTAAAATTCATTAGTTTAAAATTCTGGACGATCACCTTCCATGCAAGTGTTTTCTAAAGTGTAACTCCCTAATGTGTTCTAACTTTCTCTGTATCAAGCTGTCAATGTTTGAAGACGTTTCCTCAAGTATCAAACTAGCATGTTCTCCACCTAGGAAGTGTGGTAATATTACATAATCAGCTCCAGCTTCATACAATTGTAAAGCGTCATCAATTGTTGAAGCTGTTACTATGAGAACAGCTTTTTTATTCTTAGACCTGACATACCTTATCAAGAACAAGCTGTCTTCCAAGTCAGGCATTGTAGAGATCACTGTTTCAACAGCTTCAATGTTGATCCTGTCAAGGATTTCAGGGTCTGCTCCGTCACCGTAAATGCAGGCAACGCCTTGCCTTAACAAGCGCTGAATCACGTCTGGGTTGTAATCAATAACCAAGACTTCCTTCCCCATGCGTCTTAACGTTCTGAAAATGCTGTACCCAGTCCTGTCATAACCTATAAGCACTACAGGGTAATGCTTGTAAATAGGTGTTTCAAAATGCTTTGTTTTCTTGTTAAACTTGTCTAAAAATTTTAAAACACGCATGCAAGCTTTGTAAAGCTTTTTGTTAAACTTTAAAACATAAGCAGTCAAGCTCATGGTGATAATAGCTGACAAAACAATGAGTGATATAAACTCTTGGTTTAAATGCTTCAAAACAAGGCCTTGAAACGCTAGAATGATTGAGAACTCTGAAATTTGAATCATGCTAGAAGATGTTAAAAAGCTAACCTTTTTGTCAAAGCCAGAGATAGCCATGAGCGTTAAAAGTATTAACGGCCTAGCAGCTATGGAAAACGCTATCACAACAATTAAAGGTGTTAAAACACTCCTCAAGGATTGTAAAGAAAAACTTAAACCAATAGATGCAAAGAATAAAACACTGAAGAAGTCTTTTAAAGGCTTAACCCTGCCCAGGATTTCTAAATTGTAAGGCAGGTTTCCAAGAATCAAGCCTGCAATGAAAGCTCCGATAGCAATGCTCAAACCCATAGCTTTAAAAACAGCTGCAAACGCTAAAGCCATTGAAACACCCATCACAAACAATAATTCATGATTCCTAGCAGCATGTTTAAACATTAACGGGCTTAAAATCAGTGCAGCTATGATCATTCCAGATATTAAACTCAAGTTTTTCAAGAAAGGAGTTAGGTTGAAACCCTGCGTTAAAGCTGAAAGGTTTGAAAGCAATGCCAAGCTTAAAACAGCGAACAAGTCTTCAATTAATAATATGGTAACAACAATTCTTGCGTGAAGTGTTTCAAGCTCTTTCTTATCGCTAAAAGCTTTAACCAACACCATGGTGCTGCTAAAGCTTAACAACAACCCGAAATAAACGCTTTGTATAGAACTAAAACCCAGCCACAAGCCTATAAAGTATCCTAATCCAAAACTAATGCTAGTCTTAACAACACCTATCAACGCGGCAGTGCCAAGTGTTAACCTCAATTTTTTAAAACTCACCTCTAAGCCAACGCTGAACAACAAGAAAGCAATGCCTATCTCTGAAAGTAGTAAAATGTTTTTGTAATCAGTTACTAAGCCAAGAACAGGTCCTAGCAAGACACCTGACAATATGTAAGCAGGTATTAACGGTTGTTTAAGCACTGAGAATAAAAACGCGATAATGCTAGAAGCTAACAACACAACACCCATGTCTAGCAAGATATTCTCCAAAACTCACACCTCAAAAACCTCTTTTTTTAATTAAAAACTTAGCAAAGCGTTTCACAAACCTAATTTAAAGTTTAACAATGCTTTTTAAATTATTCGCTAATTCCCAAGCAGTGAAATAGCCTTGCCTTGACAATTCCTGTCCAGCAAAGCCGTTAATAAAAGCTGCAACGATCGCTGATTGAAAACCGTCAAGATTTCTAGCTAGCAAGCCTGTTACCAATCCTGCAAGCACGTCTCCAGTGCCCATGACAGTCATTGCTGCACAACCAGTGGTGTTTAGTTTGAACACGTTTTTAAAGCTTATAACGTCAATAACTCCTTTCAATAAAACAGTTACTTGATTGCTAACGAGTAATGCTTTGTCAGCTCTTTGCAACGCAGTGTTAAAGCTTTCTTTATTAACAATGTTAGTGTTAAACCTTGGCACTTCAATGTTTGCAAAGCTTTCAAACTCTGAAGCGTGAGGCGTTACAACACAGTTTTCAGGTTTTAAACGCTTAACAAGCTTTGCTAAGCTTTTTGAACCTAGCAACCTAACAGCGCCAGCGTCTAGCACTAGTTTTTTATTATGCTTTAATGATTGCTCAATCAAGTGTTTTAACAAGTTTTTGTTTTGATTGTTCAAAACCCATCCAGTGCCTATGAGCAATGAATCAGCTGTTTGCAACTCTTCATTTAAAACTTTCAAGACTTGTTGCTTTTTGCCTTGAAGCTTTATTGTTATGAAACTAGGGTCTATGGTGTTTAACGTCCAAGCAATTTTTTCTTGAGCAGCGATTTTGACAACGTCAACGCCAGTGCTTAAAGCAGCTCTCGCAGCTATTGCTAAGCAGCCAACAAAGTTTTCAGAACCGCCAATAATGAGTGCTCTGCCGTTAGAACCTTTAAACGTTCCTCTGTAAAGCTTTCCATGCTGCTTTGCCTCTCTCAAAATCGTTTTCACGTAATTACTAGTTATTAAATGCTTGCCAGCAATTTCAAGTTTTGATGGCTTTAAAGGTTTCATGAAAAGTTTTAGAAACATTTAAATTTATAAACCTTTAGTTTTTCACAAAGCCATGGCTGCTGAGAACGTTTTTAAAACCTTGAACAAGACTTTAAAAGCAAGTTTTCAAGCACTACCCAGTGTTTTAAAACAATCTTTAAACAATTTGCAATTCACTAGTTTTAAAACTAGTTCTTTCCAAAAAGATTTGAAAAACGTTAAAGCAGTTATTATTGGCTGCGGAGCTGTTGGTTCTAGACTAGCGCAAACACTTGCAAGCCTTGGAGTTGAACATTTTTTACTACTAGATTTTGACTTGTTAGAACTGGAAAACTTGAAAACAGGATTGTTCAGCAAAGACTTTTTAGGTTTTGAAAAAACGTTTGTTTTGCAACAATTGTTAAGCAATTACAATGCAAAACTGGAAGTTTTAAACATGTTGTTAAATTATGACAATCACAAGCAATTCTTGAAAGCGTTAAACAATTCTGCAAGGCAAGGTTTTAAACTCTGGCTCTTTGACTGTGTAGACAATGTTCAAACAAAATTGCTAGTTAACAATCTTGCTTTAAAGCATGGTTTTAACCTAGTCCATGGAGCTGCTAACAACGCTGTTGCTCAAGCAATGATAATAACAAGAAATGCTTGTTTAAGCTGCGTTTATGAAAAATATTTACAAGTACAATCACAAACACAAGGCTTGCAAGGTTTTAATGCAAAACTTAACGCTAAGAAAGGTGCTAAGCTCAGTGTTAAGAAGCAATTAAAAGCATTGCAACAACGCTTGACAAATGCTTGGGTTTCAAGAACTAGGGCTAACGCTTTAACAGCAAGCATAACTGCTTCGCTTCAATCAATGCTTTTCTTACATGCTTTAAAATCAGGATTGCAACCCTTTATGAAGCAAGACCTTGAACAAACCAATGAGCAAAACATTCTTGGAAAACTGTTCAGGTTTAATGTTGAAACACTCAGGTTTGAAACGTTAAGCTTTAATGATTGCGATTGTAAAAATGTGAGTTTAAAACCAGGAACGTTTTTAATAAACATTTGCAAGGCGCGTTCAGGTTTAAAACTCTTAACAAGGAAGCCAGTAACAATAAACATTGAACAATTACAAAAATATTTCAAAGTTTTAGAAAAAACTTCTTACATAGCAGTTTTAGACGTTAACGGCGTTGAAGTCATTGTTTTCAAGCATGGAGAGTTATTGTTCAAACATTTTTATGACATTGAATTCGCAACCATTGTTGCTGAAGCAATCTTGCAAGTTGCTGCAGAATCTTAACTTCACAAGCAATTTTTAAACAAAATTTTAACACTCCAATGGCACTTTTTAAACATCTCAAAGTTTTAAAACGAGTAAAGAAAAACCAGCAGAAAAAACAAGCCCAAGCAGTGAAAGCTTTATTATTGTTAAGCGGGGGTTTTGACAGCCCTGTAGCTGGCTGGTTGTTAAAAAACAATTTTGAAAACTTAACAATACATGCCTTGCACTTCAGTGCAGTTCCTTTCACAGACGGTAAAGCTCTTGAAAAATCTGTAAAGCTTTGCAAATTGTTAGGATTTAAAAAATTGTTTATCGCAAACCTTGCTTTGATACAAAAAGCAATTCTTGAAAAAGCTCCAGAAGCATGGCTTACAATACTTTCAAGGCGTGCAATGCTAAAAATCGCTAGCAAGCTAGCAATGGATAATAATTACAAGTTCTTAATCACTGGTGATAGTTTAGGACAAGTTGCTAGTCAAACACTTAGAAACCTAGTTGTTATCAATGAAAGCTCTAAGGTTTTAGTGTTAAGGCCTTTACTGTTTTTTAACAAGCAAGAAATTATTGAATTATCAAAAAAAGCTGGTTGTTACGAAATCAGCAAGGTTAAATCCATGGATTGTGGTTTAACACCTAAAAAACCAGTTCTCAAAGCAAGCCTTGAAAAAGCTTTACAATTTGAAAAAGCTTACAATGCTGAAACAGTTGTTAAAAACGTTTTATCAAAGATTGAAGTTAAGAATTTTTAAAACTTGAGAATTCTTAACAAACTTTTTAAAACCTTTAAAGCAACACGAAGCATGGCTTTGACAAAGCAAGAATTAGCATTGTTCGCTAACAAGGTAATGTCAAGCTTGAACCCTTACTACTTGTTTGACGACGATCCCGACGGGTTGTGCAGCTTTTTAATATGCAACAAGCACAAACCTGGGGCTTGGAGCGTTGTGAAAGACAACCCAAAGGTTAGCAAGCTTTACGCTTTCAGAGCTTTAAACCATGACTCTGACGTTGCTTTCATTCTAGACAAGCCTTTAATTGATACTGAGTTTTTCCAAACTTTCAAGCGCAGCATTGTTTGGCTAGATCATCACCCTGTGCAAAACATTAGTTTTAGAAACGTGACTTATCTAAACCCTAGGATTTCAAAACCTAGTGACGGCAGGCCTACAACGTTCTGGGTTTTTAAAGCTTTTAAAACGTTAAACACTGCTAAAAAGCGTTCAAGCAAGTTAAACCTTGAATGGCTTGCAATGATTGGTTGCATAGCAGATTACTACCTGCCAAGGTTTGTGTTCAAGCTAGCTTCAAAACCTGAATATAAAAACTTAATGCCTAAACGTTTAACAATTGATAACTTCTTGTACAATTCAAGGCTGGGCTTGCTTGTCAAGTTATTCTCGTTCGCTTTAAAACCAAGGTCTAGGCTTAGGAAGCGCATTATTAAAGAATTATCAAAGATCAACACAATTCAAGAATTGCTTGATGAGGACATTGCAAAACTTTCTTGGACTAATTATTATAGATTAATCAATATTTATAATGAGATCTTAAACAAGCAAGCATTTGTTAAGGGCAAGTTATTACTATTGGTTTATAATTCTAAATACTCGCTTACAGGCATGTTGAGTAACGAGTTAAGCTTTAAACACCCTGAAAAACTTGTTGTTGTGTGCAGGGTTTCAAAAACAAAATATGTTTGCTCTTTAAGGTCAAAGCATTTCAGGGTTGATAAAGTGTTGCAAAAAGCTTTGCTAGGCGTTAACGGTTCTGGCGGTGGTCACGAATTCGCTTGCGGAGCTAACATTGCATTAAACGATTTTGAAATGTTTTTAAAAAACCTTGAGCGCGCTTTAAAAACTTAAACACTTTTAAGTCTTAGGTTTTTCAGACTTCTCCCTGCCAAGCTTTAAAACCTTCTTAAACTTTTTCAAAAACGCATTCCCAGCTTCAGACCTAGTTTTTAAAATCTTGCTGCCAGACACTTTTTCAATAATTTCCTGCTCAACAGCAGTTAGTTCTTCATACAAGGCATGTCTCTCCTCGTATTGCTTGTAAAGATCTTCTAACAAGTCTCTAACATGCTTTAGCAAAGGCTCTTTAACACTTGCTTGTTTAAACTCAGGGCTTTCTTTCAAGCGCACAACGTCTTCTAACAATTTCTTCTCATACTTAAGAGCAGCTTTGTGCTCAAGGTAAACCTTGTAAAGCCTGTCCAACTCTTTAATGATACGCTTGATCGCAGGGTATTGTTCAATCAAAGACTTTTTCTCAACAACGAGTTTTGAAAGCTCTCTAGACATTGCTCTCTCACGCTCTGCTAGTTCAATATCTTGAAGCTTTAACAATCTTAAGACATGATTGTAATGCGTGTTTAAAACACGCTCCATTGCTAAGATCTTCTTCAACTCGTCATACTCAAAGATTTTTAAAACCCTATGAATGATTAGAGGAGCGAACAAGAGCATGATAACAAGCAACCACCACATCTTAACATTGTAAGGAGGGCACAATCCAAAGTAGTAATAATAAACACCTATGATAACGCTCAACACTGTTAAGCTAACCCCGAACATGTAAGCCTTACGCTCCTCGCTGAGAGAAAGCTTTACACGCTGAACAGCTGGCAAGTCTTTACGACCACGCCAGTACTTGTAGCGATGCCTTGCATATAAAGCTCTCACAATAATCGCTGTTAAAACACTTAAAATGTAAAACCAGAGCCAAGGACTTCGCCAATTAATATGCCTCTCGCACAAGAATAAAGGATATTCAATAACTGGTTTTTTCTTAGCGCAAGGTGGGCATGGTCCTCCACAATCAATGCCTTCTTCACAAAGCCCGTCATGACAGTTTTGAATGCCGTCATTACAAGTAGCGCATGGAGGGCATGGTCCTCCGCAGTCAATGCCTTCTTCGCATGATCCGTCATGACAGTTTTGAATGCCGTCACTGCAAGTAGCGCATGGAGGGCATGGTCCTCCGCAGTCAATGCCTTCTTCGCAAGCACCGTCGTGACAATTCTTTATGCCATCACTGCAATTCCCTTCATACTTGCAAGGCTTTTTCTCTGCAGGCTTGTAACGCGTTGTGCCGCAATGATTGAGATCTGTGCAATTTCTATACATGAAACCGTCAGGTTGGCACTCACTCCAAGGCGTACAATCCCAATTCTCTTCGCAAACAGGCGCGTAAGGGTATTGGTAAGCACCTCCCTGGTATGCGCCGCCATAATAAGC
>JAGGZX010000066.1 GCA_021161785.1 Candidatus Woesearchaeota archaeon
TTACAAAGGTTTTTAAAACAGTTGCGTAACGTTTTTAAATATTTGCTAAAAACATTTTTTCATGAATTTTAAATTCGCGCACATAGCTGATTGCCACTTAGGTTCTTGGCGTTTAGAATCTTTAAAACAGTTAAGCTTGAAACACTTTGAAAGAGCTGTTAATGAATGTGTTAACCGCAAAGTAGACTTTGTAATCATTGCTGGAGACTTGTTTGACACTGCATTGCCGAGTGTTGAAGTTTTAAAATTCGCTGCCAAGCAGTTCAGGTTGTTAAGGGAGAACAACATTCCAGTGTTTGTAATACCTGGAAGTCACGACTACAGCCCTACTAACAAGACAATGATCTCAGTTCTTGAACAAGCAGGGCTTTTAACAAACCTTGCGAAAGTTGTAAGTCAAGAAGGAGTTCAAGTTTTAAAACCTTTCACTGTTAAACATTTAAATGTTTGCTTGCAAGGCGTTCCAGGAAGGTCTTCTGGCTTGGAGACAGAATTCTTCACTGTTTTAAAACCGTCTCCTTGTCAAGGCTTTAAAATCTTCGTGTTTCACACGTCCATCACTGAGTTCTTGCAAGGCAAGGCTTTTGAATCAATACCTGCTTCCATGCTGCCTGAAGGTTTTAACTACTATGCAGCAGGTCACTTGCACTTGAAATCTGTAAAAACTGTTGACGGCAGGTTGATAGCTTATCCAGGTCCTTTGACAAGCACTAGTTTTGACGAGTTTTCAAGCTTGGAAAACAATTCTTTCTACATCGTAACTGTTAACAACGGAACCATTTCAAGCATTGAACAAGTGGTTGTGTCTGAAAACCCTGTTGTTTCAATACACGTCAATGCAGACAACTTGTCACCGTCACAAGTTCGTAACAAAGTGTTGCAAGAATTACAGGTTAAAAACCTTGAAAACAGTGTTGTTTTGTTAAAAATTGAAGGTGTTTTAAGCTCTGGAACTGTTTCAGACATAGAGTTTTCTAAAATTCACAGCTTTGTAACAAGCAAGGGAGCTATTGCTTTCTTGAAAAACATTTCCAAGCTTTCAACGAAGAGTTTTGAACAGTCAAGTTTTGAACAAGAATTTCAAAGCGTTGAAGAGTTAGAGTTAAACATTGTAAAACAACACTTAGGCCAGTTTAAAACCTGGTTTTCAGACAAGGAGTTGTCAGTTGTTAAAGCTTTAACAACAGCTTTAAACATTGAGAAAAGTGATGAGGAGTCAAGAACTGGTTATGAAGAACGTGTTTCAGCAGAGTTTGAAAATTTTTTGCAGAAAGAGTTAAACCTTGACTTGGAGTGAGTTTTAAAATTTTTAAACAAGTGTTTCAATAATAGCTGCTAGCGTTAAAGGAATGATTGCTAGCATTGTGATTATAACCCCGTCTGTAAGCACGTGTTTAAACCTGTCACTAAACAATTCTTCTCTCAAAACCGCTTTTCCAATAACGCCTCCAGCGAACGCAACCATTAAGTAAGCCAAAGCTTCCAAGACTGTGTGAGGAGTAACCCTAAGCATTAAAAGAAAGAACGTTTTTAAAGGGTTAACACCCCGCGTTATTGCTGATTGGAAAGCGAAAAAACCGAACACAACACCCCAAGCTGAAGCATTCCAAGACAAGAACATTAAACCCCCAGCACCGTAAACAAGGCTTAAAAACAAGAACACTGCTAAAACACTTAAATTGTTAAAAAACACTTGTTTGAAAAACTTGTAGTGATCAATGTTTTCAGAAGCTAAGCCTTTAACGTTCACAATGCTTAACTGTTCTTTAAAAACGATTTTTGAATTAAAACCTAAAAACAAGGTTATCAAAGCGTAAGAAACCATGATGCCTATGAACAAGTAGAAATACGTTTCTAAAACGTCGCGATGATCTTTAAATAATTGTTTCAAATCAAGTTTTTTCTCTCTAACTTCTTGTTTTTCTTCAAGTGTTAACAAGTAATTAATGCTAGGCACTAACAACACTGATAACAAGCCAATGCTAGCAATGCCTGCAAAGCTTGGGAAAATAATGATTGCTGAAAAGAAGGATATGAAACTGTAAACACTAGCTATGAAGAAAGCTCTCCAAGGGCGTTTCTCAATCCAAGACGCTTTGAACAACTGGTCTATCATAATGCACTATCTTCACGCTATGCTTTTCCAAACACCAAGCTTTTAAGTCTTTTCAAGCCTTGTCAGGCAAGTCCCGTTCCAACAGCCAAACATGCAAACACCAATTGTCACGTAAGGCTTTCCAGCTTCACACCAGTACTCTGCCATGTATCTTTCTCCAATGCAGTAGTCTGGAAACCTTAAAGGTGTTACAGTGTAAGGCGTTGTCACTTCTATAAACCCAAACCTTACAGGGTCGTAATTGTCGTAATACCAAGTGCAAGTCACGTTTTCATTTGCAAATAATTGCGTAGTGTTTTGCTTTTTAAAATAAGCTCCTGGAGGAGCAGGTATTGATTGGTTGAAAACGCTAACGCTTTTCTGCTTTTGAACAATCCTGTAAGCACTGCCAACGCTTGCCTGCCTAACTGCTTGAATGTTTGCAAAAGCAACGATCCAGACAATTGCAACAATTGCAACGATGGCAACGCTTGCTATCAAGTTTTCATGCGTTTTTTCTAGCTTTGCTTGTTCGTTGTGCTTAGTCAAGGTTCCACCCCGCAACAATTTTTTTATGAACGCATTTATATTTAATGAATCACAACAAATTTGTGTTAAATCTTTTTAAATATTTTGTTTTTAAACGTTTTTTCACAAGTTTCAAATTTCAGAAAGCACTGCCATGAGTTCTTGCTTTGTCTTTGCTTTAAACATTTTACTAGCGAGTTCTGGAGCTTCAAACACGTTTCTAACCCATTCTGCAAAGTCGTTCTTTAAATCATTGCAGTGGTGTGCGAAAACCCATTCAGGCATGTCTGGAAGCGCTGCTCTTAATTCAAAAACATTGCGAAAAGCCCAGCCGTTAACGCAGTAAAACCATTGGTTTTTAGGCTTTTCAGATTTTAACTTTCTTATAAGAGCTGCTTTTGACAGTAAAGCTTTAACTTCTGCAACTTTTTCATCAATCTTTGATTCAATATCTGTTAATGCTTCAAAAGCTTTGTCATAAGCTTTTTTACGCTCCAACCATTCTAGTTCCAAGTCTTCAAGCACTCGCAAAGCTTTTCCAAGAGCTGTTTTCACGTCTTCTTCATGCACGAATGCAAACCTTCCGTTGCTTAACGCTTCATGGAACAACTTCATTTTTTGAACAAAGTCATGGCTTAACAAGTCTTTAAGCGTTGCTTCATCTAAGTCTTTACTCATGATAAATCTTAAAAAGTTTGAAAAGAAGGATTCTGGCAATTCTTTCAATTCTGTCTTTGTTTTTACTGTTTTTTCAACTTCTTTTTTCTGGTTTACAGGCCCTGGCTCTTTCACTGTTAAAGGTTTTAAAAGTTTTAACAAGCTTTCAGGATGCTCTTTCTTTACTCCTTGCTTTTGTTCTTGTTCTTTACTTTGAGAAGGCTTTTCAACTTCCAAGTTTTCATCTATAACTTCTTTAACGCTTAAAGGAAGTTTTGAAGGCGTTTTTGCTTGCTGCTTTTTATGCTTGAAAAACCACAAACACCCCACCCCTTTTAAAAATTGTTAACAGCGTTAAATGTTTTTTAATTAAATGTTTAAACAAGGCTTGATATATAAAATTTTTGAATAAAAACGTTTAAAATGCATTAAAATGCATAAACCAATATTTTTCAATATTGAAA
>JAGGZX010000049.1 GCA_021161785.1 Candidatus Woesearchaeota archaeon
ATTTAGTTTTTAACCAATGGTTATTTATAAATAAACTTTTAAAAATAAAGGGGGTTGCGATGGATATTGAAGCATTCATAACAGGTTCCAAGTGGAACATTTTAAAAAAGCTTGCAAACGCTAAGAAAGCACCCATAGACCTTGCTAAAGAAACGAGAACAACAATTGCAAACACGAGCCAGCAGTTAAGACTTCTAGAAACAGCTAGGATAATCACTGTTGAAAAAATCTTGGGCAGGCAGAAAACACAGCCAAGAATGCTGTACAGCATTCCAGAGCCACAAGCTTTTATAGCTTTAATAAGCCCGCATTTTGTAGAGAAAAAAATGTTTCAACCAGACAGGCTTGAAACCTTTGTGTTAAAATCATTATTCGTTAGAGATGACGACGTAAGGAAAGAATTGTTAAAACTAACACCCATCGTCAGTGAAAATGCCAAGCTAAAAATCTCTGTGAAAAACGATAAGATATTCATCTCAACCAATGATAAAAAGGTGAAGCAATTAGTAAATGCTTTGCAATGCAAAAACATTGTTTTTGACAAGCCAGAACAACCAGATCTTGAACTCACGAATTAAAAGTTTTAACCAAATAACTGCTTTGCAATAATTGTTGCGTAACAACCGCTTGGAAGTTTAAACTCTAGCAATGCTTTCCAATTGTTGAACACTTCATCTTTAAAAAATTGGATTTTAAAATCTAAAGGTTTAACAAATAATTGCCTGGGCTGTGCTTCACAACTAATTCCTGAAACGCTTTTAATGATAAAGCTTTCAAAACTTAAGCCTTGAGTTGTTAAGAACGATCTTAAATGCTTGTCAAAACTTGTTATAAAGCAACGCGCTTCAATGCTTTGCAAAGCGTTTTCTAGCAAATTTTCAAATTCTGAATCATAACCAAAACCTGGAAGCAAGCCTTGAATTAAAACCCAATCCTTGTTAAAACGTTTTGGAAACACAAAGAAATGCTTGGAATACTTGATCGTGTAGAAATCAATGTTTAACGTTTTACAACACTCTTGCAAAGTATTGGTTAAAGCATAATTCCAAGCAAAGCTTTGAAAACTGTTAACGAAAAACCTTAACAATTGCTTGTTGTACTTGTTCAAGCTTTGCAAAGCGTTATGCTTATCAATGCCTAACAACTCGCGAGCTTTCAAGAACTGTTTTTTAACCAATGCTTCTCCAATGTTAATGTTTAAGTCTGAAAATCTTTGCTCGTCAAAATAGTTAGGCGTTATCAATGCTTGATGCTTGTCAATCGCAATGTTTGCTTTCTTTTCAGACAAGTTTCTAACAACAATTTCAAACTTGTTAAGACTTATCATTCCAGGCTTTAACTGCTTGTTAACAAATCCTTGAAGCTTAGCTTTTAACCATGCTTCATTGCTTTTAAAATCAAAACGTTTAATGCTTCTAGAATAATTTTTTATAGTGAAAAACTGGCTTGTTACAGCTTTCTTGTCTTTTAAACCTGCAAAGCTTACAGATTTAGGATTAACTCTTAATTTTGAACTTAAAATCTTTACAGCTTCAAATGTTGAAAGGTTTTTCTTAACAACTTTGAACAATGCATAAGAATGCTTGCAGTCTTTAAATTCTTGCAAGCTTAACTCTTGATTAAGCAATTCTTCAACTTTAAAATCTTCTGCAACGTGTTTCAAAATCATTTTTTATTATTTTCTAACAATTTTGTTATGAAGACTTTTCTTTTTCTAACTCAATGTCTAAACACCACCTGTACTGCTTGCTAGCAAACTGTCCAGCTTGCACTTTATTAAGCAATGATAGTTTAACGTTTAACGCTTCCAAGCTTGAAAAAATGTTTTCAATCTTAACGTTTAAATCTTCAACGCTTGAAAACAAGTACAAGTGAATAACTGCTTTACTGCTTGAAAGCTTTACAGCTTCTCTTAAAAAGTTTTGAGAATCCCTTGGCAAAGGCATCACTATCCTGTCAAAAACTCTTTTCTCAACAACAGTGTAATGCTTTACATCATCACAGTAAAGCTCTATTCTCGGCTTTAAATTGTTAATTTTAACGTTCTCCAATGCTAGCTTGTGAGCTTTAGGGTTTTTCTCAACGCCAACAACTAAGCTAGGGTTAGAGTGTTTAGCAATTACTACAACGTAAGGAGCTACTCCTGAAAACATTACCAAAACGTTTTCACCATGCTTTACAAGCCTTGCAATTCTTAAACGTTCATGCGCTAATCTTGGAGAAAAATAAGTTTTAGCAACATCCACTTTGAAAACGCAACCATGCTCCCTATGCATTGTCACTGTCTTGTTAACACCTGCCAAGAATTTTAACTCTTGCAATCGGAACTCTCCAGAACGACCACCAGTTTTTAACAAAACAGTTTTAACATGCTTGTAATTGTTCAAGAATTGTTCTGCAAACTGCTTGAGTACTGCTTCACTAGCAATGTCTCGGTTGTCAAGTTCTAAAATAGCAATGTCTCCAACAATGTCAATGCCAAGCCTAGAAGCAGGCTTTCCGAAAACGTTTAAGAATAACTGTTTAGGACTAAGCTCCATAGCAATTGATTTCTTAACAAAAATTGACGTTTTAAATTCAAAACAATGATCGCAACCATTGCGAGCAAGCAATGTTGTTAAAGCCTTTTTTAAAGCTTTCAAATCGCAACCTTGTTTTAAAGGTATCTCTACAAATTCTTGAACAGTGTTTGTTTTTAACGCTTTGTCAATAAAACTTGTTAAGTGTTTAAAAACAGTGTTTGCAAATCGCTTTCTAACCTTAACGCAAAGCCTTTCAATGGTTACAAGTTTTTCATTGTCAATTTTTCGTTCAGCATTGTTCATGATTAAAGGTTGCAAGGCTTTAATAAAAAGCTTTACTATCAAAAACTTGTTGAAAGCTTTCTCAACCAGGATTTACAATGATTGCTATAGATCCTAAAACAAAGAACAAAGCTATTAACAACCCAACCCAGTTTTTATACCAGATTTTAAAGTTTGGCTCTGTTTTTCGTTTCTGCCTAGCTTTCGGAAGCATTGCAACAAGCACTATAGCTGTTAACGTACCAGTGATTGCTCCAGTGTAGTTTAAAACTTGGTGAAACCTTGCAATGTTGCTAACTATTAAAAACATGGCTAGCGGTAGCAAAGTGGACAGTGTTAAGCTTAAAGGTTTTTTAAAATTGAAATTATACAAGTACATTTCAAACAATGCAAAGCTTAAAGCTATAAAGCTCGTGAGCATTGCTAGGAACGCGAACAAATTACCGAAAACATTGAAAGCTTCTCCTAAAGCATTGCCTAAGCCTACAGTAGCTACTTCGGTAGTGTTAACGCCTGTAACGCCTACAACGTAGAACGGGAACAACAAGTACAGCAAGAAAGGCGCTGAAAACCCTATTAGAACACTCTTTTTAAGCTTGTCCCTGTCTTTGTTTAGTTCTTCAACCATTTCTGGAATTGCAGCAAACCCTGAAAACGCGAAGAGCACAACTCCGAATGGTAAAAATATTTTTTTAACATCAAAAACTGCTAGGTTTGAAATGTTGATGTGGTGTAGAGATGCTAAACCC
>JAGGZX010000029.1 GCA_021161785.1 Candidatus Woesearchaeota archaeon
GCGCATTCAAAACCAATATCAACACCTGGCAAAGCATTACCGTTTTCATCAAGAGTTGTTACTGTAACATCAGCGCTGAACGTTGCTGGATCGCAAAAGTTTAATTCTCGCTCAGCACTAGTTACTGTAGCGTTTTCAAAAACGCTTAACGGGTTGTTATCCCTAATGTTCGCCTCCCATGCAAACCTGAAAATGAAAGGCTTAACATTCGGAGCTTCATACTTTAAAGTGACAAGCACTGGGAATGAAATGTCGTACAAAAAGTTCTCCTCAACCACTGAAGGGAATGGTAAGAACGCTAAGAAAGGAATTATTGGCGGGTTAATCTTTGACATTACTAAAGACCCATAGCTTGGCTTTATGTTTAAGTAAATGGGCCAGTCAAGATATGAAAAAATAGCGTTAGTGTTTTCTAAAACAGTGATCTCATCTGGCTGTAAGCTTTGTTTAACATCAAAAGCTGAGGCTAAAGCATAGCCAAAGTCTAATGTAGAGTTAGGCATTGAAACAAAATAGTTTTTAGAATTCTTAACTTGGAATGCTGACACAAAACCAGGCATTAAGGATTCAATGAATCGCTTAACTTTTTGCAAAAACCAAAACCTTGGTATCGGGTAAATCTTGAGGTCTACGTTATGTAAAGGGGGTAGGTCTGGATTTTCTCCAAGCGTGTAAAAAACAAGTTTTTTGAACGTTAAATCTTCAATCCTTGACTCCAAGATTTCGCGAAACGTTAATTCTCTAGCAATGCGGTAAAGACTTTTAAATGGAATGTTAAGAGTTTTTGAAAACGTGCCAAAGCAAGTTGCTTCGTTCTTGTCAACAACCACTTTTAAGTTTAAATCCAGCTTTGCCTGTACAGCTTTACTTGTAAAGCTCACGTCTACTGAAGGCTTGCCAAGCATTGTCACTGAAACACCTTTCTCTTTGAATTGTGAGAAGTTGTTAAAACACTTTACAATGTTTTTAGCAACAATGGTTTCAAGTTCTTCTTCAATAGAGTTTGGACCTTCAAGCAATGGTATTTGAGTTTTAAAACTGCAATGTTGGCAATTGTTAGGAGAATCCATGTAAAACCAGTAAGGAATTGTTTTGTCAAAAAAACTGACAGCGTTAGCCTCGGTAGGCATTTCTGGCAATGTGAAAAAACCTTTATCTTCAGGGTTTAAATAACCACCGTTCAAAGCAATGGTTCTTAACTCCTTGTCAAGCTCTAACTCTAAGCAAGACTCTACAAAATTCCTGAAAGCTTCATAACGATAACCTAAAACGCTGCTAACAGTTCTAGGCGGCTTTTTAGAAATCGTGTGTGATAATACATAAGCCATTACGCTTATAACAATAACTAACACTAAGCCTAGGATAACAAACATTGAAATCTGACCCTTGCCAAAGCGTTTATTGCTCATGAATAATCACCTTTTTAACCCATGATTTTAAGCTTGGAGCAAAGCTTGTTATTTTGCAAATTAACATCTTTAAAGTATAATTCTGGATGAGCATTCTGCACTTTTAAGCACACGCTCGTGAAAGCTCTGGTTGAATTAATAATTAAAGGCATTTCAACATCAAAATCGTTGGGAAATGCTTTGCCCTTGTCCAAAGTGAAAGTTTTAGTTACTGGAGTGTTGTCTAACGTTATAACAAATTTAAAACCATCCCTCTCAACACCTTCAACCCTTGCTGTTATAGTGTAAAAATAAGTGTTGTTAACCCTTGTTCTAGATCCAGAAATAATAGCTCCAATAAAGCCTTGGTTCTCATTCCCAGTTAAGATATAATTGCCATGCGTTTCTTCAAGGTTTGCGCCAGCACATCGCTCACTAGATATCTTTCTCGCAAGCACATCTCCAATGTTAATCCAACCTCCTAAATCATAAAAAAAGTGAACAATGTCATTTTCCAGCCAGCTTTGTTCAAACTTTGCAACATCCTTATTCATGTGTGCTAAGAGGTCTTCGCCTTGAGAAAAAAACGCTTCAATCTGCAAAGCAATCAACACCCGCTCATGCCAAGGCCTATCCCAAATAGCTGCTATTTCTAACATTCGTTTTAACCTATTAAACTTTCTGTCTAAAGTCTTGTTAGCATTTTGGAGGTCTTTGTTTACGTCTGCTATTTGCTCGTTGATGCTTCTTAGTTGGTGAGACAAATCATCACAGTAAACGTCACGACAATGCTCTGAATTAGAATTCAGCGGAGGGGTGTTAGGATTACAACAGTCATTATAATTTTTCACTAAATCATTATATTGATTTTGTAATTGTAATAAACCAGCGCTTAGATTATTAATTTTAGATTGTAAATTTTCAATGTCTTTTATGATTCCAGTGCCTTGCGGCAAAACTTTTGAAGCTTCTCTGAGCATTCCTTGTTTGTTTAGTTCAGTTGCTTCTTCAGTGTTTTGAATGTCTTGCTTGTCTTCTTCAGGAAGGTTTTCTTCTTTCTTCTTATTTAAGGGGAGCATGTAAGCTTCAAACCAACCTTCAGCAGGGGTTACTGGTTTGGATTTATTAACTTCAAAAGTGTCTGGATTTATTTCATAGTAAAAATTTCCTTCTTTAACTGCAAAGTGGGTGTTATTATCACTACCAATGTATCTATATGCTTTTCGCATCACTAAGCCAGTGTTACTAACAAAGTAGTTAACTCCGAAACAACCAACTGGTGTGCAGAACTTTATGTTTCCAGAGTACTTGTCCCAATCAATGATGTCTTCAAACTTTTTAGATTCTTCAAGGATTTGTTCGCAAGCATCTTGTTGCAAGCTGAATGTTTGAGATACAGTATCAACTATTGCTTTAGCTTGTTTAAGCTGTGTTAAAGCTTCGTTTAAGTCATTTATGTACTTTGGTAATGCGCAAAGAGCGTTACCAATCGCTGTAAACCTAAACTTTGGAATGCAGGAAAGGTATATTATTGCAGCAGCAGTGGATGATATTGGATGACTAACAAGGTCTTGAACTCTATTACCAACCGCTTCAAGAATCTTTGTGTAAGGAATTATGTTTAAAAAGTCTCCAAATAGCAGCATTTGAGATTCATAACACTTTCCAAACTTGCATTGTTGAACACTAAGGTATCCTTTCTTAGCTGCTTCCAAGCAAGCTTCATACCTACAGTCAATCACAAGCTTGCGCATCATGTGATTAACAACGCCTGTAGGGCATAAAGAGATTATTGCACTATAGACGCCTTTGTTAGGGTCTAAATAATCTTCAAGGTTTAAACCCGTAGCATTTGCCAAGTATTTTGTGATACCAGAGTTAAGTCCTGGTAGTGAAGCTAGCGATCTAGGTATCGCTCTTTGAACTTTTGATTGACATGCAAGGTAAGGACATATCTTTGCAATAGGTCCAAGTTTTGAAACATAGTTTACTTTATCAACTTGTTTAGAAGCTTCAAATACTGTGTCTGAAATTTTTTTGAAAGGAGTAGGTTCTAAAAAGCTGACACTTGCTTGCGCGCTTTTCATACTCGTCCCGAAAGCTGTTATCATGTTTAACAATTTACACAAGCCTAGAGTTGTTTTTAGAATGTTAGATACTTTTTGCGTTGTGTTTTTTTTACTGGCTATTCGCTTCTCAACTGCTTGGATTTCACTCTCAATCAATTCTTCTGGAGATTTCCCAACAAAAATATTTATTTTAAAACTAATATTTTCAAATTCTGGTTTTTGAACCATGTCATTGTAATTGCTCACAAGTTTTAAACTACAAGTGTATTCCGCAGTAGTTGTTTCTTCTGTAAAACCAGTTAAGGGAACGCTAGCGATTACATCTCCATTTTCTGTTAGTGTTTCAACAAGAGGTATTTCGCTTAAAATTTGTGGAGAATTATTTACCGCATAGCAATCTGTTATTTCAGCTGTTAAGAGCTTTGCATTTCTTTTTTTGCTATTGAGCTGTACATGTAAAAACGCGTCCATGTTAACATTACCTAGTAATCTTCCATCAACTAATGAAGGACTTACCTCAACACTTTTGACATTCCATAAGTCAACACCAGCTTCTTCACTGATACCTAATACTTGTATGCTTCTAGAAATCACGCGTTCATTACCAACCATGTCTCTAAACATTAATCTCAACCTTGCAGTGTATGGACCTGGTTTTTGAATAGTTGCTGATAAAGAGCAAATCCAAGCACTCGTATTTTCATCTCTTTCACAAGTCACGGTTTTAAACTCAGCCCCAATGCTTGTTAGATTCACGCTGAGGTTTACCTTACTGTAATCTTGCACTACTGCATGAATGTTGAGTTCTCCATTCGTCACAAAGCCTAATTCTGAACCTGAAATGTTAAGCTCTTTAATATTTGGCTTTGACGTATCACAATAAATGCGTTTTCTGTAAGTGCTGTTTGTTAAGTCTATGCTGTTACCAGCATCATCTGTAGAGCTTGGATCAATGCTTAACAACCTGCTAGATCCCTCATTGCAAAGGGGCATGTTCATTATCGCAATGCATTTGTTGTCTTCACAGCTTGAAGCTTTAACAACACTAGTTCCAAGCCTGAAGTAAATATTCGCGAGGTTTAAAGGGTTGTCATCCTCAACAATTGCAAATACTTTCACTTGGCCTGGTTTGTAATAACAAGTCCCATTCTGTTGCGAGGTGCAGAACTCTGTTCCTAAACCTTTAACTACAGGTTTTTCACTATCTATGTTGAAGGATATTGTTACAGAAGTTTTTTCTTCACTCGTCGCGTTTTTAATTGTGATGTTTACGACGCCATTATCTTTTGAGGTTAAGAAAACCTTCACTATTGAAACAGTGCAGGTTAATGTGTTAGACTCATAATCTCTCAAGCAGTTTGACAGGAAAACCCTGCCAGTGCGCCAATAAGCAGTTTGGCTTAGATCAGAAAAGTCTGCAGAAGCATAGCTAACTTGGTTTACAGGCATGTCTGGATGCAACACAAGCCTTGCTGAAAAACTATACTTAACGCCAGAAGCTATAACAGTGATTGGCTGCCCATTTTTCATTAAGGTTATTTCTCCAGACAAGGCATTAGCCTGGCTTGCAATTATTAAAAATAATAGCAATGTTGCAATGTTTGAAAATAATAAATTAAGCCTCTTTTTTAGTTTAAAACTCATAACAAAGGTTTTATTAGCTGTGTCATTAATAAATTTTTTCATTACATGCTAATAAGCTATTAATAACATTAA
>JAGGZX010000038.1 GCA_021161785.1 Candidatus Woesearchaeota archaeon
ATATTTTTATTATTTTCTATTAACTATAAAGTGGTTAATACTCCTTGTTTGTTTTTAAAACATTATAGAAAAGCATTTAAAACAATGCAAAACAACGTGCGATATGGCTAAAAAAAATGCAACACCAATAAAACATTCAAAAACAATTAAAACAAGAACAAGCAAGGTAAAATCAAGAACTAAAACAAGCACTAAAAAATTAGTAAGTAAAAAACAAACAAGCAAGAAATCAAGAAACAAGAAAAACAAAGCTAGAACAATAATTCTAATACTCCTCGTTATTAGCATATTGATAGCAAGCACAGCCTTGCTTTATGATTACACGCACAACTTTGTGTTAGGAGTTGTGAAAATACCTTACAAGTTCACAGTTTCAGACCATTTAGGACTAGCAGCTAGCAACACAACCCTAGACTTTGGCATAATACTACCAACGTCTACCGCTTTTAAAAACATGGTGTTGCATGTAAACAAGAAATCATTAGTAAGTTTGAAATTTAAAGGCGAAGGCTCTCAATACTTTTGGTACGAATTCCATGTAAGTAATGTTAAGCTAGGTAAAAACAATTCAAACTTGATCATGCTGCCAAACCAAAATTTCACGATCACAGTGCATGTGTCAACTGTTAACGCTTCCATGGGTAATTACTCAGGATTTGCAGAAGTCTGGTTTTACAATCCTGACGCATTATTTTTCAAGTTTTTAAAACTCGTAAAGCGTTAAAAATGTTTAAACTGTGATAAAACCGTAAATTTTAAAAATACTTGTCAAAACCAAGACTAAAATTGGTTTTAAACCCGTTAGCACTACGGCTAACGCTTTGTAAGAAGCTTGGAAAAGCCGTAGGAGGGGGTTGATCATGGAAAAGCAGTATTTAAAACAAAAGTATGAAGAGCTTTTAAAAACCTCTAAGAAGAGGAATTTTAAGCAACGCGTAGAACTCATTTTTAGTTTGAAAGATTTAGACTTGAAAAAGCCTGAGAATCAATTAGAATTCTATGTCGTGCTGCCTCACGAGCTTGGGAAAAAGCCAAAAATTTGCTGCGTTGCAGACAACAATGTTTTGCAAGAAGCGAAGAATGTTTTTGACACAGTGTTAACACAGGAAGATCTTAAAAGCATTGACAAAAAATCAGCTAAGAAACTTGTGAAAAGCCATAAATGGTTTGTTGCTTCGTCATCTTTAATGCCTTTGCTTGCAAGGGTTATGGGTAAGTTTTTAGGTTCTAGGGGTAAAATGCCGTCTCCAAAGGCTGGCACAATCATTACTGAAAAAACAAGTTTGAAAGATTTAAAGCAAAAACTTGAGCGTTTAGTAAAAGTTGTTGTTAAAAAACAATTAGCGATTCAAGCAGTTGTTGGTTCTGAAGACATGAACCCTGAACACGTTGTTGAGAACGTTGCAGAATTGTTTAACAATGTTGTTAAACAACTGCCTAGAGAAGAGAAAAACTTGAAAGCTGTTTATTTAAAGCTTACCATGAGCAAGCCTTTAAAGATTTATCCTTTACAAAAGAAGGATTAATGTTTAACAATCAATCAAGGTGTGACTATGCCTAGCGAGAAAGTGTTAAAGCAGAAAAGAGCTTTGATAGACTGGATTATAAGCATGTTTAAGAATTATAAGACTGTAGCGATTGCTAACATTGAATCACTTCCAGCAAAGCAGTTTTCAGACTTGAGAGCAAAGATTAGGGGTAAAGGCGTTATTAGAGTTGTTAAGAAGTCTATAATTTTAAGAGCTCTAGACGAGGCAGAGCAGCAAGGTTTTAAAAACATTTCAAAGTTAAAACAATTCGTTAAAGGCATGCCTGCTATTGTTTTTTCAAACCAGAACGCTTTTGAATTATTCCAATTTACGAAGAAGAATAAGAGTAAGGCAGCTATAAAGCCTGGACAAACAGCTCCTGAAGACATTGTGATAAAAGCTGGAGCCACAAGTTTTACTCCAGGACCTATCATTGGAGAGCTCGGAAGCTTAGGCGTTAAGACTGGTGTTGAAGCTGGAAAAGTTGTTATTAAGCAAGACGTTGTAGTTGCAAAAGCTGGAGACGTTGTTAATCAAAAACTTGCTAACATTCTTTCAAGGCTTGGTATTGAGCCTGTGAGCATTGGTTTAAACATTACTGCTTGTTATGAAGATGGTGAAGTGCTTCCAGCACAGGTTTTAGACATTGACGTTGAAGCTGTAAAGCAAGAACTTGCTAATTGTTATCAAAGAGCGAGATTGTTAGCTCTAACTATTGGTTACCCGTCACAAGACATTATTGAAGAATTATTAAGCATTGCGCATGTCAAAGCATTAAACATTGGCTTAAACCTTGAAATCGTGAATTCTGACACTATAAAGTTTTTAATATCAAAGGCTGAGATGCAAGCTTTAGCGTTGAAGAACAAGGTTGGCAATTAAACAAATAAACAAATTTTTAATTTTTAAATTTTTTATTTAAAAACTTTAAAAATGTTTATTTAAAAACGTTTTGGAGGTGATGAAATGGAATACATATATGCTGCCATGTTGTTACACAAGCTAGGCAAGGACATTACTGAAGACGCAGTAAAAGCTGTTGTGCAAGCAGCTGGAGTAACACCTGACGAGGCAAGAGTGAAAGCACTAGTAGCTGCTTTGAAAGATGTTAACATTGACGAAGCAATATCTAAGGCAAGCGCAATGCCAGTTGCTGCAGCTCCAGCGCAAGGTCAAGAACAAAAACCTGAAGCTAAGCAGGAAAAGAAAGAAGAAAAGAAAGAGGAAAAACCGTCTGAAGAAGAAGCTGCTGCCGGGCTTGGAGCCTTGTTTGGCTAAACATTTATTAAACATGAATTGTTTTTTGTTTTAACTTTTTTTTGATTTCACAAAACAAGCCTCGCAATACAAGACTAGAAGGTGTGAACTTGGATCAAGCAAGTATTGACAACAAGGAAGCTGAAAAAAACAAAGCTGGACATGAACACAGCCATGAATCTAGAGAGCAAGTTTTAAATCCTGAAGAACGACAACGCTTAACGTCAAAGCTTTTAGAGTTGAAACAAGCTTTAAACAATTTACATGCTGAGAGGCAAAAATGGCGTTCTGAAAAACAAGCTTTAACAAAGAAAAAACAAGAACTCATCACTAGTTTAAAACGTTACAAAGATCAGCGTAAAAGTTTAAACTCTGAAATTTCAAAGCTAAAGCAAGACAAGGAACAAGTTCTAGCAAGGCTTGCAAAGCTGCGTGAAGAAAAGAAGAGCTTAGTCTTAGAACTTAAAAAACAGTCTAAGCTTTTAGGCTTGAAAAAGGATTTGAACAGTATTGAACAAGAAATTACTGACTTGGAATTCATGATTGAAACCAGTGCTATGAGTTATGAGCGTGAGAAAAAAATTTTGAAACGCATCAAAGAGTTGAAAAGCATTTTAAAAAAATCTGCAGGCTTAAAAAGTATTAACGACAAGATTAACGCTTTAAACGAAAGCATTAAGGATTTGAGTCAAGAGTTAGAAAGCTTTAACTCTAAGATTAAAGAGCTTGTAACGCGAAAGCATGATTTGAGGGAGAACATTGTTAGTATTAACCAAGCTTTAGATGATTTAACAAAGCAAGAAGTGCTTGCTAACGCAAAAGTTTTAGGTTTAAACAAACAAATTTCTGATTATAACGAGCAGATAAAACAAGTTTTGAACAAGCTCAGCAGGTTTGTGACTAAAAAGCAGCAAGACAAGAAGTTAACACTTAAAGAAGTTGAGGAC
>JAGGZX010000087.1 GCA_021161785.1 Candidatus Woesearchaeota archaeon
AAAAACGTTTTTTTAAAAACTTTTAAATCATTCTTAAAGAAAAATTTTTTAAACAAGCAGCTTCTTTAAGTTTTAAAAAGAGGTGTTTTTTAATGGTAAAGCTTCTCAGACTTAAAAGGTATAGGTCTGCACAGTCAAGCATTGAGTTCTTCATAATCATTGGCATAGGACTAGCTATCTTCCTACCAGTCGTTGCTGTTTTTTACAGTCAAGCAATTAATTTTCAAGAAGTAATGGCTGCTCACCAAGCAGAGAGAGCTGTTAACGCTATAACAACAGCTGCTGACGAGGTTTACTACATGGGACCTCCAGCTTTGAAAACTGTTAAGATTTACCTGCCAGCACAGGTAAAGTCTTTAACAATTAACGGTAACAGTGTTTCACTACTCTTGGAAAGCAGGTTTGGCGATTACGAAGTTGTTTCTTGGAGCAGTGCAAACTTGACAGGCTATTTCAAAGCAACGCCTGGTGTTAAAGTTTTAAAACTCCAAGCTTTAGGCAATGCTGTTAATATTTCGCAAGTGTAAAAAAATGAGTGGCAAATCCCAAATAGCTATAGAGTTTGTACTCATAACTGGTTTGGTAATACTCATAGCTATAACGCTTTTAACACCTCTACACCAGTTGTTCGGCAGTGCTTCCAAGCAACAAGCAGATGAAGCTTTGAAAGATCTAGGCTTGACGTTACAGTCAGAGCTCATAGTGGCTGCTAGTGTAAAGCCTGGTTATTCACGTTTTTTAACACTGCCAGAGCATGTTGCTGGTTTTGACTATAACATTTCCATAACGCAAGGGTTTTTATCCTTAACATATGTTAATGGAGAGTTAGCATTTCCCATACCTTTAACAACTGGTAATTTTTTGAAAGGCAAGGTTAACGTTATAGAAAAATTGAGTAATGGAACGTTAAGGGTTAGGCCTGTGCAATGATTAGTCCTTAAAAAACTTTAAGCTTTGAAAAAATGCGTAAAAGCCAGATTTCAAGTTTAGACTTGATGATAAGCTTGTTAGTGGTTAGCATAGTGTTAATATTTTCTTTCAAGCAATTGTTTAATGTTTTACAGTCAAACGAGTTTTCAAAGCTTTCAAGAGAAGCTGCTAGCATTTCAAGTTACTTGCTAAGCGAGGGTTATCCGAAAAACTGGACTAACGAGACAGTTGTTAGGATCGGATTGCTATCTAACAACAGGATTAACGTTTCAAAGCTTAACACGTTCCTAAGCATGGATTATAACAAGACAAAGCTTTACTTGAACGCTTTTCACGACTATGCTGTTGTTTTCAGTAATGCTTCAAGCCCTTTAACAAGCATTGGCTGTGGAAAAGCTCCAGCATACATAAACCCTTGCAACATTACTCAAAGCTTTCAAAGCTTAAACCTTAAAAACCTTGTAATCGTGTACAGGCTAGCAGTTTTCAACCATAGCATTGTAAAGGTGACTGTTTATGAATGGGTTTAAAACTAATTTTAAAGCAGTTTTTTACACGATTGACAGTTTTTTCGCAGCTTTAATAGTGATAGCTGCTTTGATAATGCTTTACAAGCTTCCAACACAGCAAGAAGTTATCACAGGCACTAGCTTGACAGCTCAAGACGTTTTAAAAACGCTTTCAGAGTTAAAGCTTTACGAGTTAAACAACAGTGTTGTGCAATCATGGATTGCTAACAACTCAGTGTTTGCAAACAACAGTGTTTTAGACCAGATAGCAGTGTTTTGGGCTTTAAACCAGTCAGAAAACGCTTCTTTCTTGTTCAACACTTCAATAGCTGGTTTAATACCTAGTTCAATGCAGTTACAACTATTTGCTGAGCAAGAAGCTTTGTACAACAAAACAGTTCCAAAACATTTCAAGACAGTTGTGAATGCTAAGCGAGCAGTGACAGGTGTTGCTAAGGGCAAGCCAATAACAGGTGTTAGCTCTACAGCTTATTTGAGGCGCATAGTGGGAAAGCACAACAATAAATACTTATACTTTGGAGGATTTACAGGTCAAGGCAATGTCACAGCGATAATGAAGGATTTGCCAATCATTAACGCTTCATACGTTACGAACATGACTTTACAATTAGACGTTGGCGGCGCTTTTGAATTGTACATTAACAATCACAAGTGCGGCAATGTTTTCACTCCAAGCACTGAACTCATGACGCCTGACGTTTGGGACATAACAAGTTGCAAGCAATACTTAAAGCAAGGAGATAACAGTTTCACATTCATATTCCAGACAAGTCTAAACCAGTCTTTCATTGCAGGCGGTTTTGTCAAAGTCACTTACGTCACAGAAGCATTGCTTGAAAACATTCCTTACGGTCACAAAACATACTGGTTTCCAAGCATTCAAGGCTTGATCAATGTTTATGACTCGTTCTATGTGCCTGGCAACTTGACAAACATTACTGTAAACTTAAGCTTTTACAGCGAGTACCCATTATTCTTTAGCATAGGCCCAGCAACGTTTGAATTTCAAGGCCTAAACCAATCGCAAAACATTGTTTTAACAAGCAACAATATTTCTTCAGAACTAAACAAGCATGGCTTGTCAATCAACAATTTAAGCTTGACAACAATCCCTGTAAGGATTGGCTTGGGAGAAGTGCAAATCAACGGCAGCAGTGCAGACGTTGTTTTAAGCACTGACACGTCTGGCAGCATGGGTTGGTGTGTTTCTAACGATCAAGAACCTCCATGCCCAGCAGGCGATGCAGTAAAGCTTGACGTTGCGAAAAACGCTAGCAAGATGTTCATTAACGAGATTTTAAAACATCCAGGTTCAAAAGTAGGTCTTGTAGAATACGCAGGCACAGTAAAAAGTTATGAATACTTAACAAGGAATGCTTCCAAGCTTATAAGCGAGGTTGAAAGCTATACTGATGGAGGAGCTACTTGTATTTGCTGCGGCGTTAACAAAGCAGTAGACATTGCGAACAGTGGTAGCTACACTTTAATACCTAGACATGCAACTGGTTGGCGTTACAGCGATGTTTGGGGTTATGAACCTCCAAGTGATTGGACAATGCCTGGTTTTGATGACAGCAATTGGAGCATAGGCCAAGCACCCATTGGCAACACTACTTATGAAGGCTACCCTACAGACTTCAACACTGAAACACGCATCATTGGAGGTTTTTATTATTACTTTAGGAAAACGTTTAACATTACAAACGTTTCAGACATTGTTAGTTTAAAACTAGGCGTTGCTCACGACGATGGCGTTGTTGTTTACCTTAACGGGCATGTCATTTACAATGCTACAAGCGTTTCAGACACTAAGTATAGTTACTGGACTAGCGGCATTGTCAATGTTTCCACTAGCTACTTGCGAGAAGGTGAAAACGTTATAGCAGCGAGGATGAAAAACTATTTCTGCACAACTATTGTGTGCTGGTTTTTCGGCTGGTATGACGGCTGGGTTGGTTTTGACTTAGAATTACAAGCTAACAAAGTTGAAGACACGTTAAGATCGAAAGCTATCGTTATCATGAGTGACGGGGAAGCTAACAGGCAATGCGCAGAGCAAGGAACTGGCAGTGCAAAGCATGACGCGATACAAGCAGCTTGTGACGCTTACAATAATTACGGAATAACAGTTTACACTGTTGGCTTTGGAAACCTTGCTGACGAGGCAACGTTACGAGCAATGGCTAACTGTGGGCATGGACAATACTTTTACGCAGACAATGCTTCAGCACTTGTTAATGCTTACCTAAACATTAGCTCTCAAATCATTGAACATTCAAAAAACCAAATCATTCTAAGCTATGGAAACCTGTCAACACCAATACTTTACAACAACTCGCGCATAGAAATTGGTTACGAACCAATCATTAACAACCCTGTTGGCAAGATCTCTGTAACTTTAGATCAAGACTTAACGACGTGTAATGAAACAGTAAGCCTGCCACCTGCAACTCTTGCAGATGCAAAGGTTTTGTCATACTCAGGACCGCATTGGACTGACTTGTTATTGGTTAATGGTTTTGAAAGTTACAACCTGTCCAGGTTTGGACAGAATTATTTCTACCTTGGAGATCCTTTCGTTATCCAAGCGCCTGTGAATCACTTATCCACTGGCTTGAACAACTTGACGTTAAGAGTTGGAGATTCTCCTTCAAACCACACGGATTGCTCTAGCCACAACAAGCTTGTGTACACAGTGCTTATCAACTCCACAATCCAGAGAGGTAACGTTTTGTCAAAAGCTGAGGGTTGCAACTGGACTTTGCAATTTGAAGACGGCAGTTTTGACAGCATATTAATACCTTCCTATTACTCTGGAACAAAACAATGCTCTTACACGAACACTTCCATAAGCTTTGACTCTGATGATGCTTACGACGTGGCTGCTTACAGGTTGTTCAAAAACTTAGACCTAAACGATGACGGCAAATTGTTCGTAAACTTGAAAGCTGAAGACTTAGAAATTGTAATAACAAGCGTTGAAAGTGTTCCATACCTTTGGGGTCCTAGCATTTTAGAGGTGAGACTTTGGAGTTAAAACTACTAAAGCATAAAAGTTTCAAGACTGGCGTGTTTTACACGCTCACAGCTCTTGTTTTCGTGTTAATAGTGTTCGTTTTGAGTTCAATGTACTTCAAGCCTAAACAGCTAGAAAAACATGAAGCAATCATTCAACGCATATTAACGTTTAACGATTTTTTAAACAATATTGAATCAGATCTTAAACGCTTGTCAAGAATTACTGGTTTCCGAGCATTCCTAGCAATGGAGGATTACATTGCTTCTCACGGCGTTTTTCTCAACAACACTGAAGAAACGTTTAAAGAAGTGTTTTACAGCGGTTTTGTTAACGGCGTTGAAGAACCCATAATGGAGAATTCTAGCTTGAAATACTATTTGGAGCACTTGCAAGAAAAAGCTAGCCAGATCGGGTTATCCTTAACAATCACTGTTGAAAACATTTCTTTAATGCAAGTAAGTCCTTGGAGTGTTGAAGTTGTTTTAACACTAACAATTAACGCTTCAGACGTTGACGGCTTAATGTCTTGGAATTATCAAACAACAACTGAGAGCGAGTTCTCAATCATTGACTTGCGAGACCCTTTGTACAGTGTTAACACTGCTGGCAAGGTTCACAACACGATAAGACAGAGCAATGTTACAGACTTTATCATAGGAGATAATGACACCTCTCCTTTAATGCAGCATGTTATTAATGGTTTTTACAAAGCTTCAACGAAAGCTCCAAGCTTTTTGATGCGGTTCACAAATAACTTGTCTAACAGCAGTTTCGGAATTGAAAGCTTGGTTTACATTCCATTACTAACAGCTCAAAACTTGCAAGTTGACGAGTCAAAAAGCATTGTTGATTATTTATACTTTTCTAACGTTACTGGAACTGCACAAGTTTATGATTGTGAAAACCTTCCAGAATGGTTCAGGATTGACTATGACCATGAATCAGACTATGACATTGACAGCTTGAACTGTACGCGTTAAAAAATTTTCTAGAAAAAATTTTCTTAAACAATCTTTTTAAATAAGATTCCTCCTGCACTCAGCGCATAAAAGCTTGCCATTCACCTCTAGCAAAAAGTCAGAATACTTGCCGCAAACCTCGCAATTGCCATGAACAAACTCTTTGCCTAAAGGTTTTCTATACTCTTCTCTAAGCTTAATCCTCTCAACAACCAAGTCAAAAACTTCTGGAGCTATTTTTAAAATATCTTTCAATGTTAAGAAACCAACAAGTTTGCCGTCATCAACAACTGGTAAATGCCTGATGTTGTACTTGTTCATCACTTCTATTGCTTGCACAATATCCTTGTTAGGCGTTATGGTTACAACGTCTTTCGTCATTATTTTCTTCACAGGCGTTGTTTTCGGGTCAATATCTTTCAAAATTGTTTTTCTAACGAGATCGCCTTCTGTTATTATTCCTTTAATTTTTTTCACAGCTTTATTTGCTTGTCCTTTCCCAACAACTATCAAGCTGCCAAGCTTTTGCTTTGCAAGTATTTCTGCACATTTCTTGATAGTGTAATCTTCTTCAACAACTACAGGGTTTAAAGTCATGACATCGCTAACAATGTATCCTGTTCTCAATTTGAACACCCCTCTCCCCGTGATTGTGTGCCGTGAATTGTGTGAAATATTTTTCTTTTTAAACCTGAAAATCTGTTTTGATTTAAAAATCTTTTGCTATTGAAAATTTTTATTCTTACAATTTATTGGTTAATCAATATTTGTTTTAATATGATTTATTGGTTAATCAATAAATGCAAAATAATGCTCTTAAAAACGAAACTTTTATAAATGAGAATGCAAAAGAATATGATTAAAGAAATCAAAAACCCTAATGAATTACAA
>JAGGZX010000009.1 GCA_021161785.1 Candidatus Woesearchaeota archaeon
ACAAAAATTTAAAAACTTTAACTTGTAAGAAACTTGCATGAGGAGTAAAGGCTTAGTAATATCTTTCAACTGGATTTTCGTTTTGATAGCTGGGGGTTTGATACTAGCGTTTTTTTACTCTCTAGCCAGAACGCATATTGAAACCTCAACAGTTAAAACTGCGCGAAAAGTTGTTAGTAATTTTAAAATCGTTTTGAAAACAGCGCTTGCAAGCCCTAAGACTGTTAAAAAAGTTAAAATTCCCGACTTTGGCATAAGCTTTTACTGCAGGGACAACACTAGCTATTACAGTGTTAAAGGCGTTTCTCAAGACTCTGACCTTGACGTTATTTTCTCTTTAGAAAAGTTTAAGCATGAAACAATCCTGCTAGTGATTGAGCCTTGGATTTTAGGATTTCAAGTCACTAATTTCGGGTTAATCACTTCCAAAGCGCATGCTTTCATATTTTTAAACTTGACGCCAGAGATGGCATTATTAAAAGCAGAGCTTCCTGAAGAACTACCAGTGTTTGTTTACAATCAATCATCAATAACTAGTTCAGAATTGCCTAAAGGTTTTGACTTTTACACCATAATAGCGCAAAAGCCTAAAGGCTTCACTCCAAACCCTACAAATTTCTCAACACCTGTAAAGAATGGCAAGTTGTTAGTTTTTGATCCAAGCCCAGACTTTTTCAACGGCACTGTAATGTTTTACAAGGGTTCAAAATTTAATGCTTGGATTGCTCAAGGAAGTTCAGGATTTGTAGGCTTGCCAATGGCCCTAGGCGCATTGTTCAGCCAGGACAAACAGTTTTATGACTGCAATGTTCGTAAAGCTTTAAAACACTTGCAAGTAGTTGCTAGCGTTTATTCTAAAAAAGTATGGCTCATGACGAGTTCAACGCCGTTTAGCAGTGATTGCAGCTTGATTTACTCAATGACTTCAGGCTTTGCAGGCATTCTTAACGATTTAAAAACGTTCACACAAGCTAATGAATTATTAACACCTACAAATCAAGGAAACCTTGCTTCAATTGCTAAAACGTTAACATTCACAAACCAAGTTGCTGTTGGAAGTGCTTGCCCACCACTTTACTAACACTTTACAAAATTTTTAAAGGTTTAAAAAAATGGTTTGGAACAACTCTAAAAACGCGCAGTTACAATTTTTTGAAACCATTGGCGTGTTAGTGGTTTTAACATTCTTCGTAATCATTGGCTTAGTGTTTTACAGTTCTATACAGGAAAGGCTTTCAAAACGCGCTGTCAGGCAAGAAATTTCTAAATCAATGATTGAGTATGTGCAAACATTAACAACAAACCCTTTGCTTGCTTGCAGTTTTGAAACTGCTTCAAAAACAGCTTGTTTTGACTTTTACAAAGCGTTAAGCGTTAACGCAACGCAGCAAGAGTTTAAACATTACTATGAGTCACTCTTTGGTAATGCTTTGATAACATTGCAAGAAATCTATCCAGGTAATAGTTCAATAACAATTTTTAACAGTTCAAAACCAGGCATGAATTATGAACAAGTCTTAGTGCCTCTAAACATTTACAACCCAGTCACTGATGAGTACAAGCTAGGCGTTTTAATAGTTAGGCGTTACGTGATTTCATAAAACAACCACATAAAAAATTGCAATCAAAAAATGGTTTTGAAAAAGTCTCAAATGGAGCTTATGGGTTTAGCATTCATAGTTGTCTTGATAGCTATAGGCTTGTTATTCTTGATAGTTTTAAACCTTGGCAAGAAACAACCAGCTGAAAAACAAATCTATCAACAAGTAAAAATCGCTAACAGTTTCATACTAAGCTTTTTGAAAACAAGTGCTTGCAACACGAGCGTTGAAAAACTTATCTATGACTGCTTCACTTCAAAATCAATAACTTGTTCAGGCGTTGATTCTTGCAGTTTTTTAATAAATATTTCCAAAATCGCTCTTGAGAGAACGTTCGGTGTTTGGGGTTATAATTACAACTTGTCATTCACTGGCAACAGTTACAGGTTTAACGTTACTAAAGGTTTTTGTTTAGAACGAGAAAGTCCTGGCTTGCAATTGATACCTCTCTACCCAATACCTTCAAACGTTATTGTTCAATTATACATTTGCAAGGGTTCTAGCAATGTAAACGTAACGTTTGGAACAGGGTTTTACGCTCCGCCAAGCAACACTCCAGGCACTGAGCCAAGCTCTGGACAGTCTTAAACACAAGCCAACCCACAGGTGGCAATGCTTAATCTTGACTGTTTGCTTTTAAAAAACTTTTTTTAGCAACAACTTTGTATAAAGGGCCTTTACTCGTTAAAGTGCTGTTGTAAAGCACTAATTCTTGAACGTTAAAACAAGTGTTTAACACTTTACTATCAATCAATGCTTTGTTTTGCTTTAAAAACGTTTTAGCTTTCAAGGGTAAGTGTTTAACCCTTGCAATAGTCACGTGGGGTTCAAAACGCTTCTCAGGTTTTAAACCTAAAGCATTACAAAGCTTTTCATGCATTTCTTGAAACGCTTGCCTTGGCTGCAAGCCCAGCCATAAAACTCTTATGTAATCCTTGCTTGGAAACCAAGACATGCTTGTAAAACAAGCTTTAAAACTTGTAACGTTTAAACCTTCAAGGCTTGAAACGCTTTGTTGCAATCCAACCTTATCACCTAAAAACAGTATGGTTGCGTGAAGGTTTTCTCTCTCAACAGGTTTCAAAACACTGCCCAGCTTTTTCAATTTTTGAAAGAATTCTAAGAATTCTTGATAAACGCTTTCTAATTGATTAGCAACAGGAACTGCATAGAAAAGCCTCATAGCAATCGTTACATTGGCTGCTTTTAAAAAATTTTAGGTTTAAAAACTGTTTGCTTGCGTTTGCTTGCAATGCAAAGTTTTAAAAACTTTGAATGCTAATTTTATTTATGCCAATGCTTAACAGTCAAAATTCAAAGCTTTCAAAGCTGAGAGAAGCATTGTTTTATGAAAAGCTTGAAAACAACAAGGTTAAATGCAACTTGTGCCCTAGGCGTTGCGTTATTCCTAACAACAAGTTCGGAGCTTGCGGCGTTAGGAAAAACATTAACGGAAAGCTTTACAGCATTGTCTACGGCAAGCCTTGCTCAATAGCCATTGACCCCATAGAGAAGAAACCTTTATTCCACTTTTTACCAGGAAGCAAGGCTTTCAGCATTGCAACCATTGGTTGTAACTTGTACTGCAAGTATTGTCAAAACTGGGAGATCAGCCATCCTGAGAAAAAGCAAGAATTGTTGTTAATACTTGAAAAACAATCGGTTTTAGAACCAGAAATCATTGTTGAAAAAGCTATTGCTAACGGTTGCGAAGTCATTGCTTACACTTATACAGAACCAACAATTTTTTATGAATACGCGTTAGACATTGCAAGGATTGCTAAAAAGCAAGGCTTGAAAAACATTATAGTGAGTAACGGGTTTATAGAAGAACAAGCTTTAAAACACTGGGTTAAATACTTGCACGCAGCAAACATTGACTTGAAAGCTTTCAACAACAATTTTTACAACAAGCTAGCAAGCGCTTGGATAGAGCCAGTTCTGAAGAGCTTAAAGCTTTACAAGCAAAACTTGTGGCTTGAAATCACAAACCTTTTAATCCCTGGATGGAATGACGATTTACAAGAAATAAACGCTATGGCTGAATGGATTGCTAAAAACCTTGGCAAAGAAACACCTCTACACATAACAAGGTTTTACCCGCATTACAAGATGCTAGACGTGCCGCCAACACCAATCGAGACTTTAAAAAAAGCTAGGCAGACAGCTTTACAACACTTAACTTTTGTTTACAACGGCAACATCCCTGGAGAGGAAAACACTTACTGTCCAAAGTGTGGGAAACTACTTGTTAGGAGAACGTTTTACAATACAGAAACATTTTTTGAAAAGCCAGGCGTTTGTAGTTGCGGCTACAAGCTTCCAGGCGTTTGGAGTTAAACCTTTAACAACTGTTTAAACCCTGGGTTAAACCTTAACACTAACTCGCAAGTCTTGCAAACAGGCTTGCTTGAAGGCTCTCCGCAAACCTTGCAAACATTGTCAAAGCTTTCAAAGCCTTGCTTAGCAGCTAGTTGTTTAATCTTTAAAAACGCTTGTATAAAGTTTTTCTTAAAACCAGGCATTTTCACTTCTAAATCATTCACAAGCCTTGCAACATTGCTTCGCAAACCATAACTGAAAGGACACTCATTAAACCTTGGTAGAAAACCTTTCAAAAAAGCATAAGCAGCTACTTGTTTTTCTTTCAAAAAATAAAATGGTTTAACCCTTTGAACAAAACCCTTCTTTTTATTAGTTATAGGACCAATCCTTAACAGTAAATCCTTGTTATTCTTGAACACGTTCATAATCACTGTTTGCACTTCATCATCCAAGTTGTGAGCTGTAGCTAGCTTGTCAAAGCTTTTAGCATGCTTGTTTAGCAAGTAACGCCTAAAAACGCCGCAAACACTGCAAGGTTTCAAACCAGAATTTTTGAATTTTCTAGAATCAACGATTTCTTTCAAGCTCAAGCCAAACTCTTGTTTAAAACTGTAAACTTTCAACTTGACACCTAAATCCTTACAAAATTGTTTTAAACCTTCAAGCAAGACATCCCTATAGCCAGGGATTCCTTCATCAATTGCAATGGCAGTGACGTTAAACTTTTTACTCAAAATGTATAGCAAGGACTTACTATCCTTACCTCCAGAAACAGCTACAGCAATTTTTTCATCAGGACTGAGTAATTGATAATCCTTAATGGTTTTAAACACTTGGTTTTCAAACCATTCAACATAGTGCTTGCTGCAAAAACCGTTCATAACAGCTTTGTTGTTACAAAGTTTGCACTTCATTGTGAATAGAATGTTTCAAAACCTGGTTGCAAGCTTCTAGAATTAACTTCTCCAACAAGGTTTTTGTTGTAAAACCTTGCGAATTCTTTCTTGTCATAATTGCTCAAGATCCAAGCAGTTTTTATAAAAGCAGTTTCTGGAGTCATGTCTAGTAAGTGTCCATGCACGAAAGGTTTCAACAACCTGCCAGTAGCGTAAACGTTAAGGTTCAGCCTGCCGCTAATGCATTGAGACGTCATTACTAAAACAGTGTTTTCTGACAATTCTCTAACAGCGTTTAATATTTCTTCATCACAAACTGGTAAGTGTCCTAAACCAGTGCCTTCAATGATCACTGCGTCAAAGTTTTTAAAAGCAAACAATTCTTGAACGCTCATGTTTGGATGAGCTTTTAAAAACCCTATTTTCAACTTAGGATTGAAAAGCTTTGGCTTGAAACCTTTAGGTAAAGGTTTTGATTTTAAAAACTCAAAGTATTCGTGATCAATAACTTCTACTTTATTATTAGCAACGTCAACAACTGCTAATGGTTGAGAGTTTATCTGTTTAAAAGCATCCCTACGCGAAGAATGCATTTTTCTAAGATTAACACCTTTAAACACTGCAACCTTGTCATCATTCAAGCTTAAATGCATGCAAGCAAAAACGCCTGAAACACCATGTTTTAAAGCATAAACGCTGAATAACGCAGAGCCTAACAAGTTAACCCAAGCATCACTGCTAGGCCTATCACTACTGCGTTGAGATCCAACAAGCGTTACAGGCTTGTCCAATCCTTGCAGTGCAAAGCTTAAAGCTGCTGACGTGTAATGCAAAGTGTCAGTTCCATGGCAAACAATGAAAGCGTCAGCAAGGTTTTTCAATTCAAAAATTTTATTGATCAACCTGTTATAATACTCAAAATTCATACACTCGCTAAGCACGTTAAACAAAGAAACTGTTTTAACATTCGCAATGCTTAACAATTCAGGAACCATTGACGTTAAATACTCTTCAGAAGTGTCTGGCACAACACCCCCAGTTGAATAATCAACCTTGCTAGCAATAGTGCCTCCAGTGTGGATGATAACTATTAACGGTTTCTCAACGCTTTGACCAGTGTTAAAACTTTTCCCTCCTAAAGATTTTTCTTCTTGGATAAATTTTTCAGACACGTTTTCGGATCGTGTTAAGCCTTCACTAACAATTTGCACGTCAACGATTTTTGAAATATTAACGCCAAGATTGTACCCAGACTTAAGTTTTAGTGTTATAAAACCTTTAGCAAACGTTTCAGGCCTTTTAAGCACTAAACCTTTAAACACTCTGCCGTCATCAAGCTTTACAATAACTTGCTTGTTAACCAAGTCTTCAACCTTTAAAGCATTGCTCATGATTGTTAGCTTTTCTTTAAGCTTTAAAAATTTATCTCAAAGCAAAGCTAATTCCAAGCGCCAAATTCCAAGCAAAGCTTTTGCTAAAAAATAATTACCTAATGTATTACCCGATGTTTTTTGCGAAACCTTTAAAAACACTTGATTTTTAAAAACGTTTATGAAAGAGAAACCTACTGGATTGGAAATCATTGAAAAGATTAACAACCTAGGCGCAAGGGTTAGGATTCTTGAAGACCATCACTCAACCTTGAGGAAGAGGTCTCAAACCATTGAGGAAAACCTTTTAAACGTTGAACGTGATGTTAATAAACAATTAAAACTCTTGGGTGACGAGCTTTTAGAATTGAAACAAGAAGTTGAAGAATTGAAAGAACAGCTTGAAGACATTGCAATAAACTTTCGCGAAGCAGCTAAAAGTCATGAAGTTATTGAACTATTAACTTATCTAAAACTTTTAGAACCATTTAAATTCGCAACCTTGAAAGATTTGGAAAAGCTTAAAGAAAAGTAAATTCGTTATTCAACAATATTTTTAAATCTTGCCTTGCTCTAAGCATTCATGAAGCACTCTTTAACCATTACTCTCTTGTTGTTAGCATTGTTTTTCAGTTCTCAAATCATTGGGTTGTCGTTAATAACTATTGACGCTAAGGTTGAGCATGTAAGGCTTGGAAACGCTACTGTTAGCGTTGTGAAGCATAACGCAACAGTTATTGGCGAGCGTCCAGAAGTTCATGGTTTTTAAGCTGTTTGGTACATCATCATAGCGATAATCATTGGAACTGTTTTGTTGTTATTCCTTTCTTTTAAAAAGCTTACAAGCGTTTGGAAGGGTTGGTTCTTCATAGCTGTTTGGATGGCTATAAGCATTGCTCTAGGCGTTGTTATGGAAAAGCGTTGGGCTTTCATTATTGGCTTAGCATTAACTGTTTTAAAAGTGTTTAGGCCTAAGTTTTTAGGTTTCTTAACAGTTATTATTCACAACTTGTCAGAAATCCTTGTTTACGCTGGAATTGCAGTGTTGCTAACACCCTTGTTTAACCCTTTAACAGCTTTGTCTTTGTTAATACTCATAGCTCTTTATGATTACTGGGCTGTTTTCAAATCCAAGCACATGGTAACGCTTGCAAGGTTTCAAGGCGCTAGCAAAGCTTTCGCTGGTTTAATGCTTTCACAGCCTGAAGCTTTGGCAAAGCCTTTAAAACCTTTACAAAGCGATAAAGCCTTGTCTAAAACAGTGAAGCCTAGAAAGCCTGCTGCAATCCTTGGCGGTGGAGATGTTGCTTTCCCATTAATATTCACTGGCAGCGTTGTTGAATGGCTCTTGCATAAAGGCTTGTCAAAACCTGAAGCTTTGCTAAACGCTTTGCCAGTAACAGTGCTTGCAACAATTGCTTTAGCAGTCTTGTTTTTCAAATCTTCAAAAGACAAGTTCTACCCTGCAATGCCTGCAATAACGCTTGGCTGTGTTTTAGGATTCCTCATTGTTTTAGCAATAGTTTAAACTTGCTTGTGGGTTTGAAAAATGTTTGACGTTGCAGTTGTGGGTGCTGGACCTGCTGGAAGCGTTGCTAGTCACAACCTTGCAAAGCAAGGGTTTAAAGTCTTGCTCTTGGACAGGAAATCAGAATTAGGAGTCCCAAAACAATGCGCTGAAGGCTTGTCTAAGAGAGCTTTTGAACTAGCACCGCTAAGTGTTAAGGATTGGAAACGCATCATTGAGAGAGAAGTCACCACTGTGGGTTTACACAATAAATTGTTTTTAAAAATAAGCAAGGGCATCACTATAAGCAGGAAGCGTTTTGACAAAACACTTGCTTTAAAAGCTTTAGATGCTGGAGCAGTTTTGAAAAACCCTGTCCTGGTTAAAGGCTTTGAGTTTAAAAAAGAGTTCCTGGTTTTAAAAACTAGTAAAGGCTTGTTCAAGTCTAAAGTCTTGATAGGTGCTGACGGTTTTGACAGCTTAACAGCTAAAACGTTAGCTTTAAAGCACGGGTTTCAAACGTTTAAACCAGTTATTGCTTTGCAAGTAGAGGTTAAACCTTTAAGCAATGCTTGGCTTAACGTTTTAAACGCTTCAACGTTCCACACGTTTACAGGTTTAAACATTTGCAACGGTAAAGGCTATGCTTGGATTTTTCCAAAGCGAGAAACAATAAACATTGGCATTGGCTGTGTTTCAAAAACTGTTACAAGGACTTGTTTGCAACGATTTTTAAAGCTTTGCTCTGAAACCTTTAACGCCAAGGTTAAAGATTTGAAAGTGTTAGAGTTCAACGCTGGAGGAATCCCTGTAAAGCCTTTAAAACGCTTCGCTTTTGAAAACGCTTTACTCATCGGAGATGCAGCTGGTCACGCAAACCCTTTAACAGGTGGCGGTGTTATACCAGCTTTGATAGATGCAAACATGGCAGCTAGTGTTGTTGAGAAACACTTAACGCAAGGAACTAGTTTAACAATGTTTGAAAATCTTTGGCGTTCTTCAGACTTAGGGTTTATAACAATGCTTGGCGAAAAAGCTTCAAAACCATTTTTCAACCTAGCTAGTAAAGGATTCCTAGACAGAGCTGTTCAAGCACTGCAAAGATCTGGATTTGACGTTAAAAAATTCTTGTTTTCAAAAAAGAGCGTGTTTTTAAGCCGGGGCGTTAAGGTTTTCTTTAATGCTAAGCCATGTTTTTCAGACTTTGCAAGTTTTTCAAAACTTTTATTCTTAGCAGTTAAGCACAGGGAGCGTTTCTTAAAAAATTATGATTTAACGTTTTAAAACTGTTTAAAAACTTTTAAAAGCCCTTTTTTAAGCGTTGCGAAAAATTTTTAAAAACGTCCCAGTTCCTAAACCGCGCAATGAGCTTTAACGTGTTAAATTCTGCAAAGCATTACTTGAAGCAAGGATTAAAAGCTATTGGCAAGGAAGAATTTTTTGAATTTTTAGCAACGCCTGAACAAGTGCTAGAAGTAAACTTTCCAGTAAAGCTAGACGATGGCGGTGTGAAATTGTTTAAAGGCTTTAGAGTTCGCCACAGCACTGTTTTAGGACCAGCTAAGGGCGGCATAAGGTTTCACCCGAACGTTAACTTGGAAGAAGTTAAAGCTCTAGCTTTCTGGATGAGTTTTAAAACGTCTCTAGCAAACCTTCCGTACGGAGGTGCTAAGGGCGGAGTGATTGTTAACCCTAAAGAACTTTCAATTAATGAATTACAATCACTGACAAGAGCTTTCACGAGAGCTATTGCTAACAACATAGGCCCAGACATTGACGTGCCAGCGCCTGACGTTTACACTAATCCAGAAACAATGGCTTGGATTGTTGACGAGTATTCAAGAATTAAAGGTTCTTGGCAACCAGCAGTTGTGACTGGAAAGCCTTTAAACCTTTTCGGATTGCAAGGACGCGAGATAAGCACTAGCTTGGGCGTTCAATACGTGATTGAAGCATTGCTTGAAACTTTGAATAAAAAACCTTCACAAACAAGTGTTGCAATTCAAGGCTTTGGAAACGTTGGCGCAAACCATGCATTGTTGTTATTCAAGAAAGGTTTCAAAGTTGTAGCAATTTCGGACTCAAGCACTGGCTTGTTTAATGCTAATGGTTTAAACATTGAGAAAGCTTTACAACATAAAAAACAAACAGGCAAGCTTAAAGGTTTCAGCCAGCAAGGCGTTAAAGAAATCTCTAATCAGGAATTATTAAGCCTTGAATGTGATGTCTTAGTGCCTGCAGCTTTAGAAGCAGCTATTAATGAGAAAAACGTTGCAAGCGTTAAAGCAAAACTCGTTGTAGAAGCTGCTAACGGACCAGTAACAATGAACGCTGACGAAATATTGTTTGATAATAACATAACAGTTGTTCCAGACATCCTAGCTAATAGTGGTGGAGTGATAGGCAGTTATTTTGAATGGGTTCAAAACAAGCAAGGCCTTGCTTGGAGTTTAGAAAATGTTAAGTCCATGCTTAAAGATTACATCTTGAAATCTTTGAACAAAGTTCAAAGCTTTGCAAAAGAAAACAATGTTAGCTTGAGAACTTCTGCTTACGCCTTAGCTGCTGATAGAATTATTAACGCTTTAAAACTAACAAGGTATTAACATTGATTTTAGTGTGCTTAAGAATTTATCAACAACAATCTTCTTTGCTAAGCCAATTTCTGTCTCAAAATTAAATATTGCCAAGTAAGAAAGCAAAATTTTAGTAGATTTTATATGTTATACTATAATGGGTTTTTAATACAAGAATCATAG
>JAGGZX010000019.1 GCA_021161785.1 Candidatus Woesearchaeota archaeon
ATACATGTATTTGTAAAAAAACTTTCTAGAAATATATAAATATTTTTAAACGTATATGTAATTTTAGAATGGCTAAGAAGAAATACAGAAAACAAACAAGATGGCACTGGATGAACCCAAGGGATAGGGACAGGTTAAGACTAGTGCAGCTAGCACTAGGACAAATCATTTAAAAAGAAATAAAAAGAAAAACTGTTAGTAAAAATTAAAATTTTTATTTACAAGATTCTAACAAGCTAGTGATGTTCCAAATCTGAGTTCTCGTAAAAGCTGGAATGTTAGGATCTTCAGCAACTTCGTCAAGCTTTTCCAAGCACTTCGTAATTTTTAAAACTTTATCCTCATCGCTTTTTAAAATCTTAATCAATTCTTGAGCCACGTCTTTAACGCTTTTAGGCACTAAGTTGTCAGCAATCAATGCTTGAAGCTTTGCTTCCACGTCATTCAATGTCGTCATTTTAACCACCTCCACTTGCATTGTTTTTTCATTAAAAATTTTTATCATTATTGAATTTTTTTCAAAACCTCTTGTTGTAATTGTTGCACTTTCTCTTTAAGCTTTGACTCTTGCTTTTCAATGCTTTTAACTCTTAATTCTAAAAGCTCTTTCTTGTCTTGCAACTCTTTTTGTAATTCTTGCTTATCAGCTTGGATCATGACAGAGCCAATGATTTTAAAAGCTTTATCAGTGTTTTTAAGCTCTGCAAGCGCGTTTTCAACTTCAGCGATTTGAGCTTGGATTTGCTGTCTTTGCAAAGCAAAGTTTGTAAGGTTTTGCTCTGCTAGTTGTAACTGCACAATCTTTTCTTGAGTTGCCTTGTCAATGTTCATGTTTTTTAAAGATTTCTCAGCCATGAATACCACCTTCTTTGTTGAAATCTTCAATTAAAGCTTTAGTCTTAAAAAACATTTCTAAAAGTTTTAAAATGCTTAGCATAACAGTTTTAAACGCTGTGAAATCCTTTGCTTTAACACTGATTTTTAAACCTTGACTTGTTTTTTCAACACTGTACGTTGCACGATCGTTTTTAAAACTCTTGAACTCTGGCTTGAAAACAAGTTCTAAATCTTGATCTGGAACCATGATTAACGCTTCCAAAACTCTCACCTGCAATTATAATGTTTTAATTGTTTAGTTAAATCACCTTGCCAACACTTTCGTAGAAACAAGCCTTGGCTTGTAAACAACCTTGCTGCCGCAGTAAGGACACCTGATGCGCTTCCTAACAAACTGCTCACTCACTTCTTTACCGCAAAAAAAGCATTTGTACATCATGGCTCACACCTTTAAATGTTTAACTCTTTAGCCATTGCATGGCTAGCAACTGCTTGCACAGGCTTCACAACAGTGTATGCTTTACTAGTGAATTTTGCTTTGCAACGCGTGCAATACCAAACACCTGCTGCTAAGCGTTTAACCTTGACAGCGTTACAATAAGGACACTTATACCTTTGCTTTTGAAGCTGCTCAATCCTTGCAAGCCTGTCCTTAACCTTCTTACCATACCTTGCTCCGAAACGCTTCACTGAACCATAGCGTTTAGCCTTAACCATTTTTTTTGACACCAAATTTTTAAAAAACTGGGGCTGCCCGGATGTTCACCTCCCAGCAACGCTGTAAAGGTTTCGAACCGGGGTCTCCGGGTCCCAAACCCGGAAGGCTAGACCAAGCTACCCCACAGCCCCAGCAAGTTTTTGAATTTTTAAAGGTTAAAAAACCTTGTTTATAAAGTTTGTGATGCTTGTATTTCAAAAAATTTTCTGTGACAACAATTTTTTATGAAAACTAAAATCATGGCAGGTACGCACATAATAGTTATTCAAATACTTATTCAAGCGGTATAAACCTGCTTACAGGCTCTTCATGAATTATAAAGTATTCATAATTTTTGATAATATCTTTAAAATTTTCTCTAGATTGTTTGATTATAGAAAAAAATTCTTCTCTAGTCCTTGTTAAAACTTCAAATTCTAAGTCAGGCTTACCTATAGGTTTTGTTATATAAATACAGTTTGGCAGTTGTTTTAAATAATGAACTAGTTTGTTAAACCTTTCTTTTGTAGCATTTTGAAGATAGAGCAAGACTTTGGTGTTAGAATAGCCAAACTTTTTATAATCAACCAATGTTCTGAAACCCACAATTATTTTTTTCTTAATCAAATTTTTAATCCTGTAATTTATTGCTTTGCCAGACAAGCCAAGATGCTTGCTTAACTCTTCATAACTCATCCTAGCGTTTTTAGTTAGTATGGTTAATAACTCTTTATCAATCACGTCTAGATTTGAAACTTTAAGTTTTCCCCCAGTTTTAAACTCTCTAACAACGCTTTCACTGCTTTGAAACAAAAACCTATAAGGGAATTGCCATACTTGCAAACCAATGGACACTTCTTTATCTAAAACAAACCTTCCATACTTAAAAATAAGCTTGTCTAAAAATTCTTCAAATTCTGCAAGGTCTCTAGCCCAAAACCCTATAAGCAGATCCCATAAACCATCAATAATGCCGAGATAAGCAATTTTAGGGTTGGTTTCAAGATGGTTGATTAATTCTTGCTCAACACTGCTTGGCATGTTTTGAAACTTTAAAAACACTCTGCAATAATAAAAACCTAGCTTTGCAGGGTTTACAATCGCATAGTATTGTTTTATAATGCCTTGATTTTCAAGCTTTTTCAACCTGTAAAGAGCAGCCCCTTTTGAAATCCCAACTTTTTTTGCTATTCTAGAAATCGGCATTCTCGCGTTAAAATCAAGTGTTGCAAGTAGTTTTTTATCTTTTAAATCTAATTCAATTTTTTTAGCTTTAACCATATTATTGACCTTTTGGAAAAATTAGTTTATAAATTTTTCTATTTGGTTTAAAATTTTTGAGAAAATTTTATATTCTAAGAACAACATCTGTTATCATTATGAAGTGGCTAATAAATAAAAATGCAGAGCGCCACACAACAAATCCTAATCAATACTTTAAATTAATGGAAGAAACAAGAAAAGCCACTTATAAAAAAATACAAGAATACTTACATGAATATGTGAAAGAAGCAGAATTAAAAGTATTTATCAACAAATTTATTGAAGACAGGTTTCAAAATAAGCGAAGATTAAGAGCATTACTAGTGAGAGGAGTTTACTATGCATTACAAACACCTAAAACTAAAAAACAAAAACCTTTAGACCAAATACTTGACCTTTCTACAGCTTTTGAGTTGTGGTGTGTTGCTGATTATTTGACTAACGACGTGTTTGATAGCAAGCTTGATAAATGTAGAACAGATCTTTTGAAAGATCCAAATTTGTTTTTTATGGCTTCAGCTGTTATGCGAGAAGTTGCTGAAATCTCATTGAGAACTGCGGCAAAAAGATTAAACCCCAAAAGAGAATCTGAAGCAATAGCTTTATTCAATGATTTAGTGAGAGGTGCTTACCACCACCAATGGGTTGATTACAACCTAAAATATAATGATCAAACACCACAACAATTAGAAGAAATGCTAGACGATTTATTTCAAAGAAGATATCTTGATTATGAAACTGGAAATTGTTTTGGGAAAATGTGTGAGATCTCAAGTATTTTGCTTGGAGCTGATGAGCAAGAAAGAAAAGCGCTTGCTGAATATGGAAAAAATCTATCAGTTTCTTTACAAATAGTTAACGATATTGCTGATATTGCAGAAAACAACTATGATTTAAAAAACAGGTTACTAACGTATCCTCTAGCACTTACCATAGTTAAAACAGGAAAAAATGTTTATGACTTGTGTGAAGAAGAAGTAAGAAAGCTCTTTGTTTCCTCAGGCGCGCTTGATGAATGCAGAAAAAAAGCAATCAAAATTGCAATAAACGCTAATAAACCTCTCAAAAAAACATTTCCAAAAGAAAATAGGGATTTACTAGCTTCTATGCTCATACTCGCTTGGTCAAAC
>JAGGZX010000018.1 GCA_021161785.1 Candidatus Woesearchaeota archaeon
AGCCTCACCAAAGCGCGGCGTCCACTTAAAAACAACATCCCAATAATTAAAATGCACACTATACTCCATGTTCCAATTACTGTTTTGAGGATCTTCTGGCAGCATTTCAGCAGCGTTTGTGTAAATAAATAAAGGATCATCATCAGGATCTGACACGTTTATTGTGATTGTTAATGTAGAGTCTTCTTCTACAGTGTAGTTATTCTTCAAGCTAATACTTGGAGTGCCATTACCAGGACAGTAAACCCTAATGTTATCATAAGCAACAGCATAACCCCAAGCGGGTTCTGGATCATGATATTCAAAGCTTAACGTGTAATTCCTAACTCCTTGAGCGTAAAAGTTTGAGATGTTGATTACTGCTACTCCTCTGCTTTCGTTGTATTTGCTCCATACTTCTTGATTGTTTACTTTTACTTTGATGTAATCCCATGGTTGAAATCTATATTGTCTAAATCCCCATGAAAACATTAACATTAAAGCATTTGGATTGGTAATGTTGTCTGGTATTGTAACGTTTCTTATTGCTTTCTCAACTGTTGGCGGGTCGTAACGCCCAGCGTCATCATCAGAATAGTACAAAAACTTGTTCGTGAATAAAGGAGGCCTACAATCTTCAACCCAGTAGGAATAATACAAAATGTCATAATCCTTTAAATTATGTCCGTCTACCATGTAAAAGCTGTAGTTGTCTTCATTCCCATCTATGATTGTCCAGTTTTCTGGTGTTGTGTTAACTTCATAACTTTCAAAGTCTTCAAAGAAGTAAGTGTTCGCGTTGCTTTGATTGATGTTCCAATCTTTAGCGCTTGGAGGGTTTAAAATTGCTCCTGGTTTTGAACTCGTTTTTTCAAGTCCAAGTTTGACGTCTAAACTTCTTGTCGGAAGTATCAAGCAATCATTGTACACATACTCTCCCAACGCTTTGCTAGTAGAAATTATTGCTACAAAAACCATTACTACTATTAAAGCATTCCAATGCATTTTAAAACCACCCCCTCGGCGTTTTTTAAAAATGTTGTTTTTTGTTGAAGTGTTGTGTGATTTAAAAATATTTGCGTTTTTTAAAAGAATTTGAGAATTTAAAAAATTCATTGCAAGTCTCTCTCGTATTCTTCTGCGCATTCCTCGCTGCAGAAGTAGTGTACTTGACCGTTTATCACGCGCTCAACAACTGAGTCTGGATCTATGAGTGGTTTGTGGCAGAACGCGCATTTTGCAACGTCAGGGTTTTCATAGCCTTGCATGAATCCTTCTTCTTCGCTAGTGATTTCGTCATCTTCTAAGAGTTCTCCTCTTGCTTCTTCGCTGTAAACGCTCTCGTCATGCCCGTTTTCATAATCAACGAATTCTTCCTCCATGAAACACCCCCTTGCTACTTTTTAAACTAGTTTTTGTGTTTAAACCAGATTTTTAACAGATGGTTTATAAATTTTTCGCAAAGCTTTTAAAGCTTTCTATAAGGTCTATCACGTAACGTCCTTCTCCAATCTTAAACACTATGGGTTGCTTGTTGAACAATTTTACAACGTCAATCTCGTACTTTCCTGGTTGTAAAACCCTCACGCTTTCCAAGTCAAGCACTACTGGTTTTTCTTTAACTTCTTCAATGCCTATAATGTCTAGAATGTCTTTCTCCATCTCCCTTTTTTGTTCAGGAGTAAGCTTTGCTGTGCGCTCTTGAACTGCTTTTAAGTGTTGTGGTTTAATATAAAAAAACAACCTGCCGCCGCACTTGCTGCAGCCTTGAAGTATCTCTTTAGCTCCGTCATCGTATAGAGCTCCACACCTAACGCATTGATGAGGCATTTTTTAGAACCCCTAAGTTTTTTAATCAATTACTTGTGCAAGTGCTTCACATCCATGAACAACTGGATTTTTTCAGGATCTTTCTTTATCTCTCTAACAATGCTTGCAGGGCCTATAACTGTTAAACCCCTCCTAACACCGAGCAAGACTTGAGCTAGGAAGTCTTTAAAAGTTTTTGCTTTCTCTGGCTGTATGGTTGCTAGTTCAATGCCTTTAAAGTTTTCATCAACTTCTTGCATAGTCCTCTTTATAAGCTCTGCTTCCTCGTCAGGTTTTAAAATTCCTTCTAAAACAATGATCTTGTCAGCTTTCACCATTTTTAAAACTTTGTTAACGCGCTTCGTTGATTGCAAGCTGGAAAGCTCTTCTAAAGGCACGAATTGTATTGTCAAGCTTTTGTCCATCTTAGCATCAACTCCTTGACTTTCACGCTTCTTCCTAACCATTTTTTCAAGGCAAGGCTTTTGCAAGCCTTTTTTGTTTTTGCAAGTTTTAAACTTTAAGTTTTTTATTGAATGTTATTTTAAAAGCTTGAACAGTTCTTCATAAAAATCTTCCATGTGCGTTCCATACTTTGCACTAATACCTATAACCTTGTACTGTGGAAACGCTGATTGCAATTTTTTAAGATTAGCCTTTTTTAAATCAATCTTGTTACCAACCACGAGCACTGGGATGTTTCTTGCTTCTAAATTGCCAATGATTGTTATGTTTACTTGAGTGTAAGGATCTTTCGTTGCGTCAAGCACTACAATCACTGCATCCATGTTGTCAAGCCATTTTATTGCTTCTATAACGCCGCGCGTAGCTTCTTTAGCGCGCTTCTTAGCTTCAGGTTCTGAAAGCCCTGCTTTTAAAAAGTCTTCATAATCAATTTTCGTGGCAATGCCTGGCGTGTCAACTAAGCTAAAGCTTAACTCTTTCTTACCCTTTTTTATAGTAACTTCTTTCACATGCACTTCTCTAGTCTCGTGAGGTATTGCAGACACAGAACCCATCTCCTCGCCAAGCCAGTCTTTAGTGATGCGGTTAGCAAGCGTTGTCTTACCCCCGTTTGGAGGTCCGTAAATGCCTAGCTTGATCTTAGCCTTCTTTTTAAAAAGCTTTTTTAAAAACTTGAACAATCCTAAGAATTTCGTTATCATTTTCAACACGCTTTTAATTACAAGCTTTTATGCAACGATAAGGTTTTACAAGTCCATGTCTGTTGTTCCAGAGTTTTTCTCGCCACCCCTGTAGATTTCTGCAAAGCTAGGTGTTAAAATCACATAGTCTTCTCCCAAGCCAGCAATGTCTCCGCCGATAACTTCAATAGTTTTTTTAAGCTTGTTTATAGCTCTTTTCAACTCTACCAAGTCCCTATCCCGTAAAGATTTAATATTAACCAAGGCTATAGTGTATCCTTCTCGCAAATCGTCAAGTATTGGCTTCACGTCAGAAAAGTCTTCTAACATGTAAGGCTTTACAATGATCTTAGTGCCTTGGCCTTCGCCAGTAACATCCAATTCAACGTATTCTTCGCTTTCTTCAAAAACCTCGTCTTCTTCATCAGCAGACCTTCCGAAACGCCTAATTTTAAACAATTTCTTCATAATCCCCCTCCCTTTCTTTTTAACAAAAATGATTAATTGGTTGGCTCGCCAGTTTCAACCATTGTTTGCAATTTGTTTTTTCGCTTGATATTCCCTTCTAATTATTATTTATAAATATTTCGGTTTGAACATTTAAGTTTTTCGGGTTTAGCAGTGTTGGTTGTAGAATTCATGCTAGCAGCAACGGAGCCACAACAATGGCTACAATGCTTATCAATTTTATTAAAATGTTCAAGCTAGGGCCGCTCGTGTCTTTGAAAGGATCTCCAACAGTGTCGCCAACAACTGCTGCTTTGTGAGCAGCACTGCCTTTACCGCCGAGGTTTCCTTCTTCTATAAACTTTTTAGCGTTATCCCAAGCACCGCCAGCGTTAGCCATGAACACTGCTAGTAAAAACCCTGAAGCAGTAACGCCTGCTAGTAAGCCTCCAAGAGCTTCTAAGCCTAGCAAAGCTCCAACAATGACTGGTGAAAGTATTGCAATCAAGCTTGGCAGTATCATTTGCTTCAAAGCTGATTCAGTGCTTATCTTGACACATCTAGCATAATCTGGCTTGGCTTTGCCTTGCATTAACCCTTTAATGGTTTTAAACTGCCTCCTAACTTCTTCAACCATTGCTTTAGCTGCTTTCCCAACAGCTTGCATTGTTAATGCTGAAAACAAGAATGGCAGCGCAACGCCTAGCATTAATCCTGAAATCACTTCTGGTTTTGAAATGTCAATACTTGTTATGCCAGTGACTTGGCTAAAGCTTGCGAACAATGCTAAAGCAGTTAAAGCTGCTGAGCCAATTGCGAAGCCTTTACCAACAGCTGCTGTTGTGTTGCCAACAGCGTCAAGTGTTTCAGCTCTTTTACGCACAAGTTCGCCTAAACCAGCCATTTCTGCAATGCCAGCAGCGTTGTCTGCAACAGGGCCGTAAGTGTCAGCAGCTAGTGTTATGCCCAAAGTACTCAACATGCCTACAGCTGCAATTGCAACTCCGTAAAGACTTGCAGTTTTAAAAGCAATGATTATTGCTGCAACCACGACAATTACTGGTATCAAAGTGCTTAACATGCCAATCGCTAATCCTTGAATAATGTTTGTTCCAGCACCAGTTGTTGCTGCTTTAGCAATGCTTTGAGCAGGCTTCCTGTCTGGAGAAGTGTAATACTCTGTTGACAAGCCAATGATAACGCCAGCTATTAATCCTGAAATAGCAGCCCATGCAATGTTTAAATCATTCACTACCAGCTTTGCGAGAGCGATTGTTAACACAAGCACTAGCAAGCTTGTGGTTAGAATGCCTTTGTTCAAAGCTTTACTAGCCAAGCTTGCAGACGCTTTGTTAGTTTTCAACTTTACAAAGAAAGAGCCAATGACTGCTGAAGCAATACCAGCAGCTGCTAGTGCTAAAGGCATGAAAACATACTGCTTGCCCAGGATTGTGCCAAGAACCATTGCTGCGATAATGCTGTCAACAAAGCTTTCAAACAAGTCAGCGCCCATGCCAGCAACGTCTCCAACGTTGTCACCAACATTGTCTGCAATCACTGCAGGGTTTCTAGGATCGTCCTCTGGAATGCCTTTCTCAACCTTGCCAACAAGATCAGCTCCAACGTCAGCAGCTTTTGTGTAAATGCCTCCGCCAACACGCGCGAATAATGCAATGCTGCTAGCTCCAAAGCCGAAGCCGTAAATGATTTTAGGATCTTTAAATATTAAGTACAAGACAGAAACTCCTAAAAGTCCTAGACCAACAACTGTTAAACCCATGACTAAGCCAGAGTTAAACGCTATGCTCAAGCCTTTACCAAGGTTTTTCTTGCAAGCATTAGCTGTTCTAACATTTGCTTGTGTCGCGATGCGCATGCCAAAGTTACCAGCCATTGCTGAAAACAAAGCTCCGAAAACAAAAGCTATTGATAACTGCCAGGAAAGAAAAATCCATAACAATGCTGCAACAATGACTGCGAAAACAATAAGCACTTGATACTCCTTGTTTAAGAAAGCTTTAGCACCTTGCCTTATAGCTTCAGAAATCTCTATCATTTGCTTGCTGCCTCTAGGCTTTGACAAAACCCAGAACGCTTTCCAAACAGCAAATATTAACGCTAGCAACGCGATGATGATTGCTATTGCTATGATCAAAGTTTTCACCCCCCTAAACGTTTTTTAAACATTATAAATCATAATTAGTGCACTTTCAAGTAGTGAATGTTTAGAAGTGGTTCTGGAAAACGTTTTTAAATGTTTTGATGTTTAAAACCTTAAACTTTCCAACGCGTTCATTGCTTTCAAAGCTTTTATTGCTTTGATCGCAAAAACTTTTTTTAAATAGAAAAATTATTGCGTGTTTAAAAGTTTAAAACTCTGGGGGTGGTGTTTTATGGGTTTAGAAGACATTGAAGGCGTTTATCTACCCAAAAACTTTTATATGGAAGGCGTTGATGTTAAGGTTAGGGATAACAACTTGTATGTGAGTGGCGTTATACAGTTTGATAACAAAAAATTGGTTGCCGTAGATGACTTGCTTGTTAAAAACAGTGACGGGTTTGAGTTAATACCCATAAATCCAGAGCCTGCTAGCTTAGAAGACATTGCTAAATACATTGTTAATCCTGAAAGTCTTAGATGTTATGAACTTCCCGGGTTTGAAGATGGAGATAAAAGCATTGTAAAAGTTTTGCGAGATAACAAAGTTTTTGGTGAAGGTTCAGAAGTTTTGCGTTTAGAAGAAGGTGTTTACTTTGTAAGAGATGGCTTTTTAAGGTTTAAACGCGATGGACTTGACGACCGTGTCTATAGGAGTGATGGTGAAGAATTTACGTATTTACATATTTATGAAACTAATGGAGAATTTAATGATTTATTGGTTTTTTATGGAGTTAATAAAAGTGTAATGATTGGCAAGAGAATATGTTGGG
>JAGGZX010000074.1 GCA_021161785.1 Candidatus Woesearchaeota archaeon
ATTTATAAATAATTTTAATTGCAAATACCAAAGCCTTTATAAAGGGTTGGGATTAGGATTACTAATTGAAGTTTTGAAAATTATTTCTGGCTTATCTTTTAATGTAATACGGAATAAAGACTTGTTCATTGCAAAAATAGCTTATTGGAAGGAAAACCGAAACATTTAAATATGAGTTATGAATTACTATTTGAATAATAATTCAAATGTTTATTCAAATTATGTTAAAATTATCGGAGGTGAAAACATGCCTTGGGGCGATGGTACAGGACCTTGGTGGGCTCAAGGAAATTGGACTTGCAGAAGGTTTGGGTTTAGACGTTTCGGCTGGGCATGGTTTAACAATCCATGGCAATGGCAAAGCATGACACAGCAAACCAGTGTTCAAGAACTGCAAGCTTACAAGCAACAGTTAGAGCAAGAAATAAAAGCATTACAGCAAGAGTTAGAGCAAGTAAAGCAAAGACTAGGACAACAATAAACACAAAAAATCACAAAAACTTTTAAAAGCAAGGCAATAAAAAACAAAACATGCCTGGACGTTTCAAGCCTAGATGGGTTAGCTGGCAGCCAGGAGTAACGTTTTACAAGCCAGCAGGCGTTCCAGCTAGAGCTTTACAAATCGTGAACATAACAGTTGAAGAGTTAGAAGCAATAAGGCTTACAGATCTCAACCAGTTAACACAAGAACAAGCAGCTAGACAAATGAATATTTCACAACCCACGTTTAACAGAATTCTAACCAGTGCTAGACAGAAAATTGCTGACGCATTAGTGAATGGGAAAGCAATCACGATTGAAGGAGGCAGGTATGTTGTAAAGCAAGGATAGTTATAACTGCCTAGGCAAGCTCTCTTTCAAGCCTGCGTTAGTGATTTGCACGAATTCAGCGTTAGCTTGTAATTCTTTAATGTTCCTACCGCCAGCATAGCTCAAGCCAGAGCGCAAACCAGCAACGAGTTCTTCAACAACGTCAACAGCAGAGCCTTTAAGAGCTACAAGCATTTCAACACCTTCAGGCACGATCTCTAAACCAACCAAGTCTTTAGATCTAGAGCCAAAATTAGCTGTTAGCGAAGCCATGCCTCTGAATAACTTGTACTTCTTACCGTTGCGAGAAACTACGATGCCAGGGCTTTCTTTAGTGCCTGCAAACAATCCGCCGATCATGCAAGTGTCAGCGCCAGCAGCTAGGGCTTTAACCAAGTCTCCACTATGTTTTATACCGCCGTCAGCAATGACTGGGATGCCATACTTTTTAGCAACTTCTGAACATTGCATGATAGCAGTTAATTGCGGCACGCCGTGACCTGTAACAATTCTTGTAGTGCAAGTTGAGCCAGGACCAATACCTACCTTTATTGCATCAGCAAAGCTTAAATCTTCAACAGCTTCGGCAGTTGCAACGTTGCCAATAACAAGGTCAACGTCAGAATTTTCAATAAAGGGTAGAGATCTTAACTTGTCAGCAAACTTGATAACGTGCTGGCTGTGAGCATGCGCAACATCAATAACTAAAGCGTCAACACCTGCTTTTATTAATTGTTCAGCTCTTTGAAAATCAATGTCTTTAACACCTATCGCAGCAGCTACTAAGAGTTTGCCTTTCTCATCCCTCACAGCTTTCGGGAATTCTGTGATCTTCCTTAAATCCTTACGAGTGATTAAGCCTTTCAAAACATTGTTGTCATCAACCAAGACAAGTTTTTCAACCTTGTGCTTTGAAAAAACTTTTTTAGCATCTTCAAGGCTTATGCTTGGATTTGCAGTTACTAGCTTGCTAGCAGGTGTCATGACAGCACTTACAAAAGTGTCATCATTAACAAATTCAATGTCACGCTTCGTTATAATGCCTTGAACAACATTGGATTCATTAACCACTACTAGTCCTGAAACATTAAGGTCAAGCATTAACTTTCTAGCGTCAGAAACTTTAAGGTTCACATTCACTGTGTAAGGATCATCAATAACGAAATTGTCAGCTCTCTTAACTTTTAAAACCTCTGCAACTTGTCTTTCAATGCTCATAAACCTGTGGATAACACCAATACCGCCAAGCCTTGCAAGCGTTATAGCCATTTCAGCTTCTGTAACAGTGTCCATGCTTGCAGAAACTATTGGTATGTTAAGCTTTAAATGCTTGCTAAACAACGTGCTAGTGTCAGCTAACTTGCGACTTGCAAGAACACTCTTCTTAGGTATTAACAACACGTCATCAAAACTTAATCCTAAACCAACAACTCTCGGCATGACCAGTGTTTAAAGCAAAGATTAAAAAAGTTTTTCATAAGGCAGGAAAAGCTAGTGAAAAAACCAAAAGTTTTAAAAAGTTTAAAAAACAAAAATTTTTTGACATGCAATCAAGGCTTGTTAAGGTTTTAGCAATAACCTTCATTATAAGCTTAACAGTGTTGATCAGTTCTTGCTCTAGCAACAAGCAAGAAGAACTAACAGCTACAAAAGCTTTAGAAACGCAAACAAATGCTTCGCAACAAGAAATTGAAAATCAAAAAAACCAAACTTTAACACAAGCATTAACGCCTGAACAAGCTTGTATCCAGTTGTGCTTAAAAGCAAAGCAGCAAGGTTTAGATCTTAGCAATGGTCCTTGCCTTAGCGACTTCATGGAATGGAATGTTGAAGATTATGTTTGCGACGTAGCTCATTGGCCTAGACAACCAGTTGACAACAAGCGTGAAAACCAGTGCGATGCATGGCATTCTAGAAAAGCACATCACTTTGTAGAAGTTGATCCTGAATGCAATTTTATAAGGAAGGTTTAAAAAGCTTTGTTTTTTGTTTTAAAGGTTTAAAAACTGGTGATTTAAAAAAGTTGTAACCGGGTTCTGTAAACTTATTATTGGTATAACATAGGATCTTAAACAAAGTTAGGCATAAGCCCAATTTGGACGAAGACAACTTGTTGCTGAGGCTGTTTTAATACCCGTTATATTCCCCGCGAACACTTTGAGAAACTTCGCATAAGCCATGTTAAGCCCTCTGAGGGCAATAGCCAGAGAGTGTAACATGACCGAGCCACGAAGTGGTGAAGGAGTTTTTGTTAGCGAGGTTTTTAAGAGCGGGTGTAGTTATGGTATGATGTAAATACAAC